>JAKSPM010000099.1 GCA_024404825.1 Clostridia bacterium | reverse complement strand
AGCCCCGTTCCGTATCTTGATTTTGACGGTTTCGGGGTTTATTGACAGTCTGAGGCGAAGCTGTGTTACCGCACAGCTTCGCCTTTTTTCTGTATTGACTTACGGAATATACGTTCTTTCTACCGTCAAAATTCGGTATGTCGGTTTACATAATTTCCTCTTCCACTGGGGGATTCGGGTTTTCGCCGTTCTGCATGGCCTGCCACTGCTCTTTGGTAATCAAAAGCTGTCTCGGCTTGGAGCCTTCAAACGGGCCGACGATGCCCCGCTCTTCCATCATATCAACGATTCTCGCGGCTCTTGCATAGCCGAGCTTTAAGCGTCTTTGCAGCATGGAAACGGAAGCCTGTCCGGTCTCTAAAATGACCTCAACGGCTGCCGGTAGAAGCTCGTCCCCGTCGTCCTCCGACTGAGCGGGAGCCGCACCGGAGGCACTTGCATTCGATCCGCCCTTGCCGCTCTTTTCGGCGCGCTCTTCGATCTGCTGAATGATGTCCTCGGAATACTCGGCATTGCCCTGCTTCTTGATATACTCTACCACGTCCTGAATTTCTTCATCGGTGATAAAGCAGCCCTGAACACGCTTCGGCTTGCCCTTACCCAAGGGAGCAAAGAGCATATCGCCCTTGCCGACCAGCTTTTCCGCACCGGCGGTATCCAAAATGATACGCGATTCCATTGCGGACGAGACGGCGAATGCGATTCTCGAGGGGATGTTGGCCTTCATGAGGCCGGTGATGACGTCCGCGGACGGACGCTGCGTTGCAATGACCAGGTGGATGCCGGAGGCACGACCCATCTGTGCGATACGGCAAATGGACTCTTCGACCTCTTTGGCAGCGACTAACATCAGGTCGGCCAGCTCGTCAATGACAACGACGACCTGCTCCAGAGGCTTCTGGTCGGGATCGCTCGTGATGACCTTATTATAGGATTCCAGGTCGCGCACGCCCTCCTCACTCATGAGGCGATAGCGGCGCATCATTTCCGTCACTGCCCATTGCAGGGCGCCCGCTGCCTTCTTGGGGTCGGTGACAACGGGGATCAAAAGGTGCGGGATGCCGTTATAAATACCGAGCTCGACCATCTTCGGGTCGACCATAATCATGCGCACCTCACTGGGCTTTGCCTTATACAGCAAGGAGATGATAAGGGTATTCATACACACGGATTTACCGGAGCCTGTGGTACCGGCGATCAGCATATGCGGAAGCTTTGCGATATCGTCCACGATGCAGTTGCCGCTGATATCCTTGCCAACGGCAAAGGACACTCTGGACTTGCTCTGACGGAATGTGAGAGAGTCGATGACCTCCCTTGCAAAGACGGTGGAAACCAGCTTATTCGGCACCTCGATGCCGACCACGGAGATCTTATCGGGGATCGCCGAGATACGCACACCGGTAGCACCGAGCGAAAGGGCAATATCGTCGGCAAGGTTGGTGATCTTGGAGAGCTTGACGCCGCGATCGAGCTCGATCTCATAACGCGTGACCGTGGGGCCTCGCGTGACGTTGACGATGTGCGGCTCGATGCCGAAGCACTTGAGCGTATCGCTCAGACGCCTTGTGTTTTCGCGCATTTCGGAGGTACCGTCCACCGCACCGGACTTGTTTTCATGCAGAAGGTCGATCGGCGGGAACTGATACTGCTGCGCGGGCTTTTCGGAATTCGATTCGATTTCCTGTGCAATTTCCTCCGCCTCGGCTTTGGCCTCCTCGGGCTTGACCTTCTCCTCGGTCTCCTTCTTCAAAGGCGGCAGCACCTGCGCAGGTGCTTTTTCCTGTTCCGTATGTTCGGGAGCGGCAGCGCTGACATGGTCGAACTCCTCCTGCACCAGCTCTGCGGCGGTCTTTTCGATCTTGACGGGCTTCTTTGCCTGTGCAAGGACGAATTCATCCGGAGATATCGGACCTGTGCGCTTTTTCTTCGGCTTTTCGGCCACGGGCAGCGGAGGCTCGTCCACGGAAAGGTCATAATCGGAGATATGCTTTTTCTTCTGTGCGGCAGCGCGTTCTATGCGTTTGTTTGCCATGCGGTTGACGACCTTCTCGGCGGGGGTCTCATAGCTCTCGTCTTCCTCTTCCTCGGCACGCGGACGGTTTTTCACCGCGCGGAAGATGCTCGAAAGTGAGAAATTCAATGCCGTCATCAGCTCGAACACGATCAGCGCAATGAGAATAATGTAAGCGCCGAAGTTGAACGCCTTATACAGGGCGATGGCCAACAGGCCGCCGAGGAAGCCGCCGCTCTCGCCGAGGGCACCCTTGCGGTAAAGCGTGGGAACCGCATCCCACGAAAGGTCGGCCTTTTCTGCCAGGAACAGGTGGGCAAGTGCTGCAGCCGAAAGCACCGTAAGGAAAGCACAGAGCACTCTCCACAGGACCGGACGCTTGCGGTTAAACAGCAGGGTGATGCCCGCCATAACAAGCATGATCGGCAGAATCACGATACCTGCCTTGCCGATCAGGCCGCAGATAAAGCGGTAATACAGGCCGGACACCGCCGCTTGCTTCGTGAAGATCGTAAGTACCGTGAACAGCGCAAGAAGAATACAGACGATCCCGCCGATCTCCTTGCGGTTGGCGGTTTGTTTCGCTGCGGCAGTCTTCCCTGCCGATTTTGCAGTCTTGGATTTCGCTGGTTGTTTTGTTGTCTTTTTAGCAGCCATTTCAATCTCCCGGAAATGTAGGTTTCATCAGTTGGAAATCAGGGCAAGGATCAGAGCGACCAAACCGGCGCCCCAGCAGTAATATGCAAATTTGCCGAACGCATTTCTCTGCGTAATGAACTTCAAAAGGCGGATCGCCGCATAGCCCACAGCTGCCGAAACGACAATGCCGATCAGGCACGGAACGATCAGTCCGGAGTCAAGCCCGCCCTTAAATGCGTCGATCAGCTCGAGGATCGTTGCGCCGAGCACCGCAGGAATCGACAGCAGGAACGAGAACTTGACCGCATATTCACGCTCTAAGCCGCGCACCATGCCGGTTGTGATGGTGATGCCGGAGCGGGAAATACCGGGCAGCGGAGCAAAGGCCTGCGCCACACCGATCAGGATCGCATCGAGAAGCGTCATTTTCTTAACGTCTTTTTTGCCGTAGGAGAAACGGTCGGATATGTAGAGGATCACGCCGTTGACGAGCAGCATCAAGCCGACAAAGAGCAGGCTTGCGCCAAGGGTCTCGATGAAGTCCTTATAGATGAGGTAGAGTGCCAGAGGAAGCGTTGCCGCAATCAGCATGAGGATCATGCGCCGCGTGGAAACGTCCTTTTTCTTGCCTCTGGGCGGCTTGCGCAGATGTACCATCTCCAGAAGCTCGTTGAAAATCACGACAATGTCCTTCCAGTAGGCGGCGAAGACCGCGATCAGGGTGCCGAAGTGAAGCATGACATCAAAGAACAGAAGCTTCTCGACATTGGGAAGGTTCATCAGGTTTTCAAATATTTTCAAATGCCCGGAGCTGGAGATCGGCAGAAGCTCTGCCACACCCTGGATGATACCGAGCACAATCGCATGCCAAATACGCAATTTGTTTCCCTCCAATAGTTACCCATTTTAATGGTATTTTATAGTATAGCACACCTTTTAATAAATTTCCACTATTTATTTTTTCTCTCCTTCCCCATGCGGTGCAGTGCCTTGAGGGCATCGCCGAGGCCTCCCACGCGGTCGATCAGCCCGCAGGAAACCGCGTCCTTCCCGTAAAGGATCGTGCCGACATCGTTTGCAAGCTCGTCCGTTGCCATCATATACGAAAGAAGCGTCTCGCGCTTCACTGCGGAATTGGCGGTGACGAAATCCAGGATCTGCTCCTGGATCCTGTTAAGATAGCGAAAGGTTGACGGCGCGGAGATCACCGTACCCGTCATGCGTACCGGGTGGAGCATCATGGAGGCCGTCGGGGCGATCATGGAGAGCTTTGCTGAGACCGCAAGCGGCACGCCGATGGAGTGTCCCCCGCCGAGAACGAGCGACACCGTGGGCTTTTTCATCCCGGAGATCATCTCTGCAATGGCAAGCCCCGCCTCAATGTCTCCCCCCACGGTATTCAGAAGCAATAAGAGCCCATCGACCTCCTCACTTTCCTCGATGGTTGCAAGCAGGGGCATGACGTGCTCATATTTGGTTGTCTTGACCGTCTCCGGCTGTACCTGGTGTCCCTCGATCTGTCCGATGATACAAAGGGTATAGATGTTCCCGTTTTCGTTTTTGGTAAAGCTCGTGCCAAGCTCGACATTTTGTTCGCGTTCCTGTTCGATCAGATCGGTATTTGCATCGTTATTCATAAGCTGCTCCTTTGGTTTTTGATAGTATTCCGCATTTGTCCGTAAATATGTTTTGGTTGCATTGTCTGTTTTTCAGTCGTATAATTGAGCCGAACGGAGTTGATGGGAATGAACAAAACAAATGCCATGCGGCTTTTGGAGCAGGCGAATATTTCTTTTCGGACAGCAGAATACGAATATGACGAAAATGATCTGAACGGAATGCACGCCGCCGAGGGCATCGGAATGCCGCCGGAGCAGGTATTCAAGACCTTAGTTGCCCGCGGTGACAAAAACGGCTTCTGCGTTTTCTGCATCCCCGTCTGCTGCGAGCTCGACCTCAAAAAGGCCGCAAAGGCCTCCGGCGACAAGAAAATCGAGCTGCTTCATGTGAAGGATCTGCTGCCTACGACCGGCTACATCCGCGGCGGCTGCAGCCCGATCGGGATGAAAAAGAAATTCCCCACCTATCTGGAGGAAACCGCACAGCTTTATGACGAGATCGGCGTTTCCGCAGGCGCACGCGGATGTCAGATTTTGCTTGCACCCGATGCTTTGGCAGAATTTGTCGAGGCGGATTATTACGATCTGACTTGAAAATCGGAAGTTCTGCGCGTATAATTAAGAAAAAACAAAGGAGCGTCACTATGACCTACGAATACAAAACTCAGGGCACCTGCTCAAGCAGGATCGTTTTTGACGTGGAAGACGGCATTGTACATCATGTCCGCTTCATCGGCGGCTGCAACGGCAATTTGCAGGGCATTTCCAAGCTCGTGGAGGGCAGAAAAAAAGAAGAAGTCATTGAAACCCTGCGCGGCATCCGCTGCGGCTTCAAAAATACCTCCTGCCCCGATCAGCTTGCAAAAGCCTTGGCACAGGCAGAATAACTGTTACTTTACAAAGAGCGCACTGCAATGCGGTGTGCTCTTTCCTTTTGCATTTTTCGGCAAAAATGATTGTAATTTCTTTTTATATATAGTATACTTACTATAAGTACAACTATACCCATCTGTTGTAGAAATTTCCCGGAGGTACCTACTATGAATCATTGGAAAAGAATTCTAAGTGTTTTCCTCGTTGTCTGCCTGATCGTCTCGCTCTTTGCAGGGCTGAACATCATCT
>JAKSPM010000098.1 GCA_024404825.1 Clostridia bacterium | reverse complement strand
GACACCTCCCCTCACAAGGGGAGGCTTTAGAAATCAGCTCGCTAAACACAAATTTTGCAACATTTTCAATCTTTTTCCTCAATGAAAAATGCCCGGGATGTTCCTCAATGAAAAATGCCCGGGAAGCCTTGACAAAGCAATATCGCGATGCTATAATTTAGCGATGTAAAGCGTGAAACGTCCCTGCGATACCTGCAAGAGGACGCACTTTTCACGGTTTCGGATTGATTCCCTTCAGAAAGGTTCTGATTTTATGGATAGAGAAGTCTCCAAACAAGTTATCACCTTGATTTTTACTGCGATCTTCTTTGCAATAATGCTCATTATCGGCATCCGTTCAAAAAAGCACGCGCAGGATGTCACCGGCTTTGTCCTCGGCTCGCGTAATGTCGGCCCGTGGCTTTCGGCCTTTGCCTTCGGCACATCCTATTTCTCTGCCGTTATCTTTGTCGGCTATGCCGGCCAGTTCGGCTGGAACTTCGGTCTTGCCTCCACATGGATCGGCCTCGGCAACGCCTTTATCGGCTCGCTTCTTGCATGGCTGGTTTTAGGCCGCCGTACCCGCATCATGACCAACCACATCGGCAGCAAGACAATGCCCGATTTCTTCGGTGCAAGATTTTCTTCGGGCGGCTTGAAGATCGCTGCCTCTGTGATCACGTTCATTTTCCTGATTCCCTACACCGCTTCTCTTTACAACGGCCTTTCGAGACTGTTCGGCATGGTCTTCCCCCGTATTGACTATGCTTATTGCGTGCTCATCATGGCGGCGCTGACCGGCGCTTATGTTATCATTGGCGGCTACATGGCAACGGCGCTGAATGACTTCATTCAGGGTATGCTCATGCTTGGTGGTATCATTGCGGTCATCGCGGCGGTGCTCATCTCCAACGGCGGCATGGACAGTGCCATCCGAACGATCGCTACGACCAACGGCGAGGATGGCTGGAAGTATGTTTCCTTCTTTGGTGCGGACCCGGTTTCCCTGCTGTTCGTTGTGCTGCTGACCTCCCTCGGTACGTGGGGACTTCCGCAGATGGTCGGCAAGTTCTATGCGATCAAAAATGAGGATGCCGTCAAAAAGGGCACCGTCATTTCCACGCTCTTTGCCATCGTGGTTGCGGGCGGCTGCTACTTCCTCGGCGGCTTCGGCAGACTCTATTCTGTTGATGTTGCAAAGGATGGCTTCGATGCCGTCATCCCGACCATGCTCGAAAAACTTCATCCGGTCATCATCGGTATCGTGATCGTGCTGGTGCTGTCTGCGTCCATGTCCACGCTGTCGTCCCTCGTTCTGACAAGCTCTTCTACGATCACGCTCGACTTCATCGCTCCGATGAAAAAGAAGCCGATGAAGGAAAAGGGCAAGATGCTCTTAATGCGTTTGTTCATCGTGGCCTTCGTTATCATTTCCGCGGTCATTGCCATCAAGCAGCAAAAGAGCAAGAATCTCTTTATCGCGCAGATGATGGGTGTGTCCTGGGGCGCACTGGCAGGTGCATTCCTGGCTCCCTTCCTCTATGGCCTCTACTCCAAAAAGATCACCAAGCCCGCCGTTGCTGTCTCGTTCATCTGGGGCGTGGGCTTAGAGATCGTTCAGCTCTTTATTTCCCTTAAAATGCTCGATGTTTCCGGCAGCAAGCTGCTTCGCTTCGTGTTCACCAACTCCCTGTACTCCGGCGTGTTTGCCATGGTCGGCGGCCTGATTCTCGTTCCGATCGTGAGTTTGCTGACGAGAAAGCGCATCCCTGCCAATGTGGACGAAATGTTCTCCTGCTACGATGAGAGCAAGACCGTTGACATCACAAGCAATCTCGGCAAGTAAGCTCAGACGGCCAATATACCCCGAAACCGTCAAAATCAACTTCATAATTGAGACTGCATTGCTTCAACGAAGCGTAAATATTTCATCCTGCAAATCAATGCAGGGAAAGCTTGCTGCGCAAGGATTTTGACTTACTGCGGAACCTCTGACCTACCGTACCTATGTACGCCGACGGTCAGAGGTTCCTTGTCTTTCGGACCCTATTGGCGTCTGACGAAAAAATAAAGTATTGACAAGTGACCGCTTGGACACTATACTGTGTGTGTCAAGTGATTCCGAAAGGAGCTTCCCATGCAAAACAAACCAGAATCAATCGAGACAGAACGACTTATCCTCAAATCTTTTTCTGAAGAAGATTTTGTGCCGATCATGGCGATGTTCCGCGATGAGCGTGTCAGCGCTACCTTCATGGTGCCGGAGCTGGAAACCGAGGAGCAGCAGAAAAGGCTGTTTTCCAAGCTGGTAGAGCTTTCGCACGACCCTGCACGCTTCGAATACGGCGTCTACCGCGAAAACATGCTGATCGGCTTTGTCAACGACTGCGATATTGAAGGCACAATGATCGAGATCGGCTATGCCATTTCCCCCGAAGAGTGGGGCAGGGGCTATGCCACGGAGGTGCTGCGGGCCTCCATCGAAGCACTGTTCGAGATCGGCTATGAGCGAATCCGGGCTGGCTATTTTGAAAACAACGAAGCAAGTCACCGCGTCATGCTCAAATGCGGCATGAAGGATATTGACGAAACGGAAGAAGATCACTACCGCGGCAAGGTTTATCTCTGCCGCAACTGCGAGATTACAAAGGAGCAATACGATGCTGAAAATTGAACACTTAACCAAACAATACGGGGAGAAAAAAGCGGTCGATGACCTTACGCTTCACATTCAGCCGGGTGAAATTTACGGCTTCATCGGCCACAACGGTGCCGGCAAGACCACCACGCTCAAATCCGTGGTCGGGATCCTGCATTTTGATGCGGGTGAAATTTTTATCGACGGCATAGACATCAAAAAAGACCCCATCGGCTGCAAGAAAAAGATCGCCTACATCCCGGACAACCCTGACCTCTATGACTACATGACGGGGCAGAAATACCTGGAATTCATCGCAGATATTTTCGGCGTGAGCGCACACGAGCGCAAGACCCGGATCCGGGAGCTTTCGGAACGCTTTGAGCTGACGGCTGATTTGGCGCAGCCGATCTCCACCTATTCCCACGGTATGAAGCAGAAGCTTGCCATCATCTCCGCATGGCTCCACGACCCGAAGCTCATCATCATGGATGAGCCGTTTGTCGGCCTTGATCCGAAGGCCGCACACCTGCTCAAGGGCATGATGCGCGAGGTCTGTGACCGTGGCGGCGCGATTTTCTTCTCCACCCATGTGCTGGAGGTTGCGGAAAAGCTCTGCGACAAGGTTGCCATCATCAAGGAGGGCAAGCTCATCCGCTCCGGCGCGATGATTGATGTGCGCGGCGATGCCTCTTTGGAGGATGTCTTCCTCGAATTGGAGGACTGACATATGCTCAAAATTCTCATAAAAAAACAGTTTTACGAGAGCTTCCGCAGCTATTTTGTCGACCAGAAGACGCAAACGGCACGCTCCAAGGGCAAGGTCGTTTCCAGATTCGTCCTGTTCGGCCTGCTGATGCTTTTCCTGTGCGGTGCGTTTTTTGCGGCAGCGGCGATGCTCGGCCACAACCTGATCCCGAGCGGTGATGCGGGCCTGTATTTCTCCTTTATGGGCATCATGGCGATTTTGTTCGGCACCTTCGGCAGCGCCTTCAATACCTTTGCGACCTTGTATCTTTCCAAGGACAATGATCTGCTGCTTTCTATGCCGATCCCGCCGAAGAAAATTCTGCTCTCGCGCATGGCGCTTTGCTTCGGGCTTGCGCTGTTATACAGCGGTATCGTCTGGCTGCCCGCGATCGTTTACAGCTGGTTTTTCTCGCCCTCGGCGCTGTCGGTCATGTTCGGCATTCTTCTTCTGCTCGTCATTGTGCTGTTTGTCACGGTGATCTCCTGCGCCCTTGGCTGGGTCGTGGCGCTTATTTCCACGAAGCTCAAAAACAAGAGCTTCCTCGTGGTCATTCTTTCCATCGGCTTTTTTGTCATCTATTATTCCATCAGTGCCCGTTTCTCGTCCATTCTTAAGGCAGTGGCGTCCAATGCCGAAAAAATCGGGCAGGGGATCAAGCTTTGGGCAAATCCTTTGTGGCAGCTTGGTGAAGCGGCAGCGGGCAAGATCGTTCCGATGCTCATTTTCACCGGCATTACGGCAGCCTTGTTTGCGGCTTGCTATCTTATCCTTTCGCGGAGCTTTGCAAAGATCATTGCAAAGAACACCGCAGGCGGGAAAAAGAACGCCAAGCGTAAGGACGGAAAAGCGCACAGCGTCCGCGGTGCGCTGTACCTGCGGGAGCTGAAACGCTTTACCGCAAGCCCCACCTATATGCTCAACTGCGGCTTCGGCATCGCGGTGCTGCTGATCCTGCCGATCGTTGTTCTCGTGAAGAAAAAGGCCCTGGCGGGTCTGCTTGAAACCCTGTTTGCGCAGATTCCTGCGGCAAAGAGCTTTGTTCCGCTGGCGCTGCTGTTTGCCCTGGGCATGATTACGGTCATCGACGTTATCACAACGCCGTCTGTGTCCCTGGAGGGACAGACCTTGTGGCAGATCCGCTCGCTTCCGGTTTCCACGAAGCAGGCACTCAAGGCAAAGTTAGACCTGCATTTTTCGCTGAATGTCGTGCCGACGGTGCTTTCGGCCATCGTGATCGGCCTTTGCCTGAAAATCACTGTATGGGAACTTTTGGGCGTGTGCGTGCTGCTGGCTGTCATTGTCCGGCTGATCGGCGCTTACGGTCTCATGGTAAACCTCAAGCGTCCGAATCTCACCTGGACAAGCGAGTCCATGCCCATCAAGCAGAGCATCAATCCGCTGCTCGTTTGGCTGGTCGGTTGGGGCGGTATGCTCGTTATCTGCGGCGGCTTCTTCCTGCTGCAAAACATTCTGCCCGTCGCCGTCTATCTGCTGATCTGGATCGCACTGACAGGCGCGCTGACTTGCCTCTTGGAGCGCCGCATCTTCAGAAAAGGCGCAGAACGCTTTGAAGCACTGGACGTGTAATAGAAATCAAGAACAAAGGCTCTCCTCAAAGGCGTCGTCAATTAGGGATTTTGTAGGTTTTGAACGCGCCTTTTCCGCTCATACTTCAGAAAAAAGAGGGATAATACGTCAAGTATTACCCCTCTTTTTTATTCGTCTGAACGAAAAAATCACACTTCAAAACTGCTTCGCACCCTGAAAGGGAAATGGTTTTCGCAAGACAAAGCAAAAAACGCAGGAATACCGGATATGTATTTCAAGTATTTTTGCTGCAGCATTGCGGAAAGCAGACTCTTTCGGGACTGCAAAAGTACTAACTGACGCCGCCTAAGGAGAGTCTTTTTGTTTCAAAACAGAAATTTATCGTTTTTGGAGATCGTAGGGCGCGATGCCCCCATCGCGCTGGAAAATGCTTCATCATTGTAAAAAGCGTGCTTGCCTCCGGCGGCCCTATTTTCTTCGAAGAAAATAGGGGAAAAGAACATATCGG
>JAKSPM010000097.1 GCA_024404825.1 Clostridia bacterium | reverse complement strand
CTCGGGACGCATCCGTGCTGTATGGTGCCCGAGTCCGGCATGAGCTTTGAAATGGAAAAGTATTTCCGCAGAATGAATCCCGAAATGGCAATGGACGGCGGAAGAATTTTAGAAGTCAATCCGGCACATCCTGTTCTTGAGAAAATCAAGACATTGACGGATACCGACAAGGATACTGCGCACAGGCTTGCCGAGCTTCTGTATTCACAGGCCTGCATTATGGCAGACCTTCCTTTGGAGGATCCCACCGCGTATACCGATCTTGTATGCAGTTTTATTACGGAATGATTCGGAGGTAACACCATGAGAAAGAATTTCGGCCCGAAAACCTTTTTGTATCCGATGCCGGTACTCATTATCAGCACCTATGATGAAAACGGCGTTCCTGATGCCATGAATGCAGCCTGGGGCGGTATCCATGACACCAATCAGATCGGAATCTGCCTTGGCGGCGACCATAAGACTGTCAAAAATATTCTGAAGACCGGTGCTTTTACCGTCAGCATGGCTGACCGCGATCATGTTATTGCGGCGGACTATGTCGGGATCGTTTCGGCAAACAATGTGCCGGACAAGTTTGCACGTGCCGGCTTCCACGCCGAAAAGAGTGAATTCGTAAATGCTCCCGTAATTTTGGAGCTTCCGATGACGATTGAATGTACCCTTGTAAGCTACGATGAAGACAGCGGCTATATGGTCGGTCAGATCGTAAACATCTGCGCAGAAGAATCCATCCTCGGTGCAGACGGCCTGATTGACCTGACAAAGTTTTTTCCCATCACCTATGACTCTGTTCATCACGGTTATTATACGCTTGGAGAACGGGTCGGCAGCGCCTTCTCGGATGGGAAAGCTCTGGAAAACAAGTGAGGCTTTTTCGATGAAAATCACACTCAACCCCGATCCTGAAATTGTGAAGACCGTCAAAGAGGGCTTGGAAAGAAGCGGCGGCTATTGTCCTTGCCGACGCGCAAGAACGGAAGAAAACAAGTGTATGTGTGCCGAATTCCGTGACCAGATCAACGATCCGGAATTTGAGGGCTATTGCCACTGTATGCTTTACTATAAGACGAAATAGGAGAACATTATGGCAGAGATCATTTTAACAGAACAGAATTTTGACCCCGAGGTTCTTTCGTCCGAGCTTCCCGTGCTGGTCGATTTTTGGGCGACCTGGTGCGGCCCGTGTAAAATGCTCGCTCCAGTGATTGAGGAGCTGGCAGAAGAATATGAAGGAAAACTGAAGGTCGGCAAGGTAGATGTTGACGATGTGCCGTCACTTGCCATCCGGTTTGGGATCGAGAGCATCCCGACGCTCCTGCTGTTCAAAAACGGACAGCTCATTGACACCTCAATCGGCTATAAGAAAAAGGAACAGCTGACCGCGATGCTTGACCCCGTTATCTGAAAGGAGATGCCATGGCAAAAGGAAACAGAACAAGAAAAACCTCCCGCGGCATTTGGGCGCTTGTGATCGTGTTTTCTCTTTTGCTGCTGCTCATTGCAGGAGGGCTGCTCCTGCTGCGGGTGCAGGTCGAACTGAATGATAATGAAATCACCGTTGAATATTCCGTGCCGTTTGAAGACCCCGGCGCACAGGCGAGGCTTTATCTCAAAGCCCTTGATTGGACGATCACCGATGTCCCTGTAAAGACATCCGGCCTTGTGGATACCATGCACCCGGGCGATTACGAACTGACCTACAGCGCAAAGGTACTCTTCTACCATGACGAAGCAAGTCGGACAGTTCATGTTGTTGATTCCGTTCCGCCGGAAATCACGCTTGTGGAGGATCCGGAGCATTTTACTATTCCCGGCGAGAGCTATGTTGAAGACGGCTTTACAGCCACCGACAACGTTGACGGTGATCTGACCGATCAGGTCATTCGGCTAGAGGAAAACGGGACAGTTCGCTATACCGTGACCGATTCATCCGGCAATACCACAAGCATCCTGCGCATCATTCAGTATGGGGATAACGAGCCTCCCATCATTACCCTGTTGGGGGATGAATCCATTGAAATGAACGCAGGTACACCTTACAACGAGCCGGGCTTCGAAGCAATGGACAATGTTGACGGAGACCTGACAGAAAAGGTTCAGGTCGAGGGTACGGTGGACATTTATCACGCAGGGGAATATACGATCATTTATTCCGTGAAAGACAGCTTTGAAAATGAAGCTTCCGTTACGCGAACTGTCCTTGTAAAAGCTCTGCGTCAGCCGGATGTGGTTTCTCCCGGGGAGAAAACCATCTATCTCACCTTTGACGACGGCCCCGGTCCCTATACCCAGCAGCTTCTTGACGTGTTGGATAAATATAACGTCAAGGTGACATTCTTCGTTGTCGATACCGGGTATTCAAGCCTCATCGCCAAGGAAGCCGCGGCAGGACATAGCGTCGGTGTTCACAGCGCAACGCACGAGTATAATACGATCTATTCCGGGGAAGGCGCGTTTTTTGCCGACTTCAATGAAATGCAGGATATCATTTATGAGATGACCGGGACAAGAACAACGCTTCTGCGCTTTCCGGGCGGCAGCTCCAATACCGTGAGCAATTTTAACCCCGGCATCATGACAAGGCTGACGCAGGCGGTCACCGATATGGGCTACCAGTATTTTGACTGGAACGTTTCAAGCGGTGACGCGGGGGAGACCACAGATACTGAACAGGTCTTTCGAAATGTGATCGCTGGCGTGCAGGAGCACAATACATCCATTGTTTTGCAGCATGATATCAAGGGCTTCAGTGTTGCGGCGGTCGAAAAGATCATCGTGTGGGGCTTAGCCAACGGCTATACCTTCCTGCCACTTTCGCCGGACAGCCCGAAGGCACACCACGGCATCAATAACTAAATCAATTTCGGGACAGACCATATTCGGCCTGTCCTGAACTCTATATGTACAAGCATATAATCTTCGATACAATGAGGGAATCTATCAAACGGTACGAGAAATTTGCATTAACGCAAAGGCTCCTGATGGTGTCATTGCAAGCCGATAAAATCGGCGTGGCAATCCGTCCCTATCGTATATAAATTTCTGTTCACCGCGAATTCAACAAAAAAACCGCAGAGCCGAAACTCTGCGGTTTTTGTTACTCCATGTTGCAAACGGCGGTTTCCATCTTGTCGGCAGCCTTCTGCATTGTTTTGCGTACTCCCGACTGCTGCGGCAGCATCAGGGTCACGAGTGCGCCTGCCGCCATGCCTGCACCGAGCGTAAAAAGAAACGATTTCACTTGCATATTCATCCCTCCTTTTTCAGCGTGCGCAGATTGGATCTGTTTTATTCAATTCATCAAAGAAAGACGAAAATATCATTTTTCTTTCTTCTTTTTCGGCGGGGGTTGTGTTATAATATTAAAAAAGGAGGGAAGCAGAATGTCTATTGATGTACTCCAGTCGAAAATCAGAAAACTGAAAAATCCGACCGTGTTGAAGCTTTCGCCGAGCGTTTCCGAGCTCCCGCCGCAGGTGCTTTCCAAAGCTGTCGAAACGCATGGAAACACCTTGCAAGCTGTGGCGGAAGGTTATCGGGAGTATTGCTTTGCTCTTTTAGATTCCCTTTGTAAACTCATCCCTGCCGTCAGCGTTGCGGCAGCGCCCTTTTTTGCCCTCGGCAGTGCGGGGCTGTCTGTGCTGGAGCGTGTGCTTTCCTATGCAAAGCAAAAAGATTACTATGTGATTTTTGACCTCAACTGCGCGCTCCCGCCCGAGCAAAGTCAGCTCCTTGCCGATGGCGTGTTTGCAGGTACCTGCGTCGGAGATGCCATGCTTTCACCCTATAGCGCCGATTGCGTGACCGTCAACGGCTATCACGGCACCGACAGCATCCGTCCGTGGCTTCCTTACTGCAAGCAGGACAAGTCGCTCGTTCTTCTCGTCAAGAGCGCCAACAAGTCCGGCAGGGAGGTGCAGGAGCTTCTTTCCGGTGACCGCGTGATCTATACCGCCATGGCAGACCTTGCCATGCGCTGGAGCACCGGCCTTTTCGGAGCAAACGGTTATTCACAGATCGCCGTCTCCTGCTGTACCGGAAACGGCGTGCTTTCCCAGATGCGGAAAAACTATGACAGGCTCTTCCTGCTGGTGGACGGCCTTGATGCTCCGAGCATTTCCGTGATGCATACGGCCGATGCCTTTGATCGCTTCGGCCACGGTGCAGCCGTGCTTGTCGGAAGCCGCATCACCTCCGCCTGGAAAAAGCAGGAAACGGACGGCGCGGATTATTTGGCTCTTGCCAAAGCCGCCGCCGAGAAATTGAAAACAGATTTTCTGAAAAACGTGGTGATCCTTTAATGACTGAAATCTATATCATCCGTCATGCGGAGGCAGAGGGCAACATCGGCAGACGCATCCATGGCCACTATAACACCCTCATTACCGCCAACGGCCTCAAGCAGGTGGAAGCCCTGCAGAAACGCTTTGAGAATATTCGCATAGATGCCTGCTATGCAAGTGACCTGACGCGTACCTGCATGACCTCCCGTGCAATCTATGTTCCCAAGGGCTTGAAGCTGAATAAGGACGCGCGGTACCGCGAGGTGAATCTCGGTATCTGGGAGGATCTTCCGTTCGGCTATCTTTATAATTTCGAAGACGAAAAAATGCGCATCTTCAACGACGACCCGCTGCATTGGTCGATTGAACGATCGGAGAATTTCGAACAGTATACATCCCGCTTCATTGATGCGCTGACAGAGGCCGCCGAAGAAAACGAAGGCAAAACGATTGCCATCTTCACACATGGCTGCATTTTGCGCGGCGTTCAATTAAAGCTGTTTTTTGACCCGGAGCACCCGGGCAAGCAGCACTGTGATAATACCGCTGTATCGCGTCTGTTCTATGAAAACGGCCGCTTTACATATGACTACCTCAACGACAACTCCCACCTGAGCCCGGAAATCTCGACACTTGCCAAGCAGAATTGGTGGCGTTCGTCCGGCAATACCAAGGATTTTAATCTCTATTATGAGCCGCTTTCCGACGAGCAGACCTATCTTGATGCCTGTGAAGAAATCGAGCAATCTCTTTCAAGAATAATGACCCGGGAAGAGCGCCTTGCACAGCTTGAAAAGCTAAAAGCAGAAGGCGAGATCGTGACTGCCTGCCTTGACGGCAAGCCCATCGGCATTGTCGGCACGAGCCTGATAAAGAGCATCCCGGATGCGGCCTGTCTGGATTTTATTTGGCTGCTTCCCGAATACCGCCAAAGAGACTTCGCCCCGCAGCTCATCGGCCAGGCTATCTCCTTTGCGAGAAAGCACGGCTGCAAGAAACTCCTTTTGCAGGTCGGCGAACGAAACGAGGCAGCCCTGCGCTGCTATGAAAACCAATCCTTTACGTTCTTCGGCAGAAGCAAACGCAACCCCGACGAACTGCAGCTTTGCCGCAACATCGACCCGAATCAGTTTTCATTTGACTAGAA
>JAKSPM010000096.1 GCA_024404825.1 Clostridia bacterium | reverse complement strand
ATTTCGCTTCGCTTCGTTCAGGATGACACAGAATTGGGAAGATAAACAGAAATTTAGCGCACCGTTTGAACGGCTCCCCTTGTCAGGGGAGCTGTCACGCCATCGGCGTGACTGAGGGGTAGTAAAGCCTTGAATTTGCAAGCTTTTTCTTGACTACCCCTCCGTCAAAATCTTCGATTTTGACACCTCCCCTCACAAGGGGAGGCTTTAGAAATCAGCTCGCTAAACACAAATTTAGCGTTCTTTTGAGATCGTAGGGGCGAGCATCGCTCGCCCGCCTGTGGGATAAGCACAAATGTAGCTGGCGAGCTCACCCCTACGGATGATGCGGTGATAAACAATAATTTAGAAGCCGCAGCGGAACGGTCTTGACCGTTCCGCTGCGGCCTGCACCCCCCAAACGCCACCCGGAAAATCTTCCGGGCGGCGTTTCTTTAACGTTTCGCCTTTAACAGCTCGTTGTCAACTGCGGGGTTCATGTAGTAGACATTCTTCTCGTTCAGCCGTTCGCGAAGCTTCTGCAAAGCCTCGCCGAACCGCTGGAAGTGGACGATCTCGCGCTCGCGCAGGAACTTGATAACGTCATTGACATCCGGGTCATCGGAAAGACGCAGAATGTTGTCATAGGTCACGCGCGCTTTTTGCTCAGCGGCAAGATCTTCAGTCAGATCCGCGATCGGGTCGCCCTTGACCTGCAGATTAGCCGCCGTCTGCGGGAAGCCGGAGGCTGCAGTCGGATAGACGCCTGCGGTATGGTCAACGAAATACTGTGCAAAGCCGTCTTCTTTCTGCTGCTTTTCGGAAAGGCCTTTTGTTAACTGATGGACGATCGACCCGACCATCTCCAAATGCCCGAGCTCCTCCGTGCCGATGTCGGTTAATAACCCCTGTAACTCGGGGTAGGGCATGGAAAAGCGCTGCGAAAGATAGCGCAGGGACGCATTCAGCTCCCCATCGGGGCCGCCGTACTGTGAGATGATGATGGAGGCAAGCTTCGGGTTGACCGCTTTGATTTTTACAGGGTATTGGAGCATTTTTTCATAGACAAACATCGCTTAATCCTCCTCGTTTGCGGCCTTTTCCCACGGCCACGGACCATTGATCCAGTCATATCGGCCGTCCTTTGCCACATCGGCAAAAAAGCGCGGCCCTTTCTTTTTGCACAGATCCTCGTTTGCTGCCTTCCACTGCTTGAAATACTGACGCAGCAGCTCAACAGCTTCCACATCCTCGGGGTGTGTATCAAGGTACAGCTTCAGCTCGTTGATGGAGAATTGAAGCTTTTGCAGCTGCGTCTGTGCCGAGTCGGGCAGCTCCGTCTTGTTTTCCATCCCTAAAAATGGCAGGTCAAGACCCGGGTACAGCGTGCCGCGAATGATTGCTCGATCGGGTGCATAGCGGGCACTTCCGCCCATCTGGAACGGCACATAGGGGCTTGCAAGCGGCGCACAGGCGGGCAGAACGCCGTCAAAATCGCTGCAGGCCTTCATGATCTCCTTCTTTGAATCACTCAATGAAATTCCTCCTTTGGCCTTATTGGCCTCAGTTCAGCCTATGTTGCGTCCATTCGACAGGTGCCATCTTTTTTCTTGCGAACGGGAAAAGGTGTGATATAATGGACAGGGAATGTCATATGCTTGCCATAGGAGGGGAGTGTATGGCATATCTGAAAAAGAATTATCTTATGATCGTCCTCATTTTTGCGTCCGCGATCGGCTTCAGCCTGTGGCTTTCCGACCGCTATTCCAGGAGCACGGAGGCATTTTCTTCGCAGGAACAGCAATTTACCGTGGTTTTGGATGCCGGGCACGGCGGGGAGGATGGCGGTGCGGTCTCCTGCACCGGGGTGCACGAGAGCGAAATCAATCTGGAAATATCCAATCGTTTGGCAGACCTGTTCCCGCTGTTGGGCGTGCGTGTTGTGTGCCTGCGCACGGAGGACAAGTCTGTGTATGACCCCTCCTGTGTGACGGTTTCCGAAAAAAAGGTTTCCGACCTGAAAAACCGCGTCCGCATGGTCAATGAGATTCCGAACGGGATCCTTGTCAGCATCCACCAAAACGAATTTCCCGAGGCAAAATATTCCGGCGCGCAGGTCTTCTATGCACCCGGATGTGAGGCGCTTGCCGAGGAAGTTCAGCAGACACTTCGCCTCGGACTGAATCCGAGCAACAACCGCCAATGCAAGTCGGCGGATAATATCTATCTGATGAATCACATCACCTGTCCGGGAATTTTGATCGAGTGCGGCTTTTTGTCGAATCCCGATGAGGAGGCGAAGCTGCGTCAGCCGGACTATCAGAAGCGGCTTGCCGTCTGCATTGCGGCAAGCGTCTGCCAATACCTGCAAAAGGAGACAAATGATGAAGTCTAAAACCATCTTTTTCTGCACGAACTGCGGCAATGAATCTCCGCGCTGGCTCGGCCAGTGCCCCGCCTGCGGTGCGTGGAACACCTTGCAGGAACAGCCCGCTGCTTCCGCGGGCCCTGCAAAATCGGCTGTCAAAACGGCTGCGCCGCAGAGCCGCGCAAAGAAGCTCTGTGAAATCGAGGGCGGTGACGAGATCCGTTTTTCCACCGGCATGGACGAGCTGGACCGTGTGCTCGGCGGCGGTGCGGTGCGCGGCTCCCTGGTGCTGGTCGGCGGTGCGCCGGGCATCGGCAAATCAACGCTGCTGCTTCAGATCTGCCAGTATGTCTGCCGCAGTCAGAATGTGCTCTATGTCTCCGGCGAGGAGAGCGAAAAGCAGCTGAAAATGCGCGCGCAGCGGCTCATGGTCGATCCCGAAAATTTGCAGGTACTCTCCGAAACAAACCTTGATTCCATTGTGCAGACGGCGTTAGACCTGCGCCCCGAGGTTTTGATTATCGACTCCATCCAAACTTTGTATTTGCAGGAAAATCAGTCGCCCCCCGGCAGTATTTCCCAGGTTAAGGACTGCACGATGAACCTCATGCAGCTTTCCAAACAGCATGGATTTACCGTCTTTGTTGTCGGCCATATCAACAAAGAGGGCTCCATTGCAGGCCCCAAGGTGTTGGAGCATATGGTTGACTGCGTGCTCTATTTTGAGGGCGACCGCAACACCTCTTACCGTATTCTTCGCGCGGCGAAAAACCGTTTCGGCTCCACCAATGAGATGGGCGTGTTTGAAATGACGGACACAGGGCTGGAGCAGGTGCCGAATCCCTCGGAGACCCTGCTCGCCGGCAGACCTCACGGTGCGCCGGGAACCTGCGTTGCCTGCGTCATGGAGGGAACAAGACCTCTGCTTGCCGAGGTGCAGGCGCTTGTGACAAAGTCCGGCTATGCCGCCCCGCGCCGTACCTGTGACGGCTTTGACTTAAACCGTGCCAATCTTCTTATGGCGGTGCTGGAAAAGCGCGGCGGACTGCCTCTCGGTGGCTTTGACGGCTATATCAATGTCATCGGCGGCCTGACGCTCGACGAGCCGGGTGCCGATCTTCCGGTAGTGCTCGCCATTGCATCGAGCTACCGCGATAAGCCGATCGCAGACGATCTGACTGCCATCGGCGAGGTCGGCCTGACCGGGGAAATCCGATCGGTCAATAATTTGCAGCAGCGTTTGCAGGAAATTTTCAGGCTCGGCTTCAAAAAGTGCATTATCCCGCGCCACGGTACGGCAGGCTTGCTTGCCCCGGAGGGCTTGGAACTTCTGCGCGTGCGCAACATCCGCGAAGCCATCGAGATCGCGTTATAAATTTCTGTTTAACGAAAAAGGCTCCCCATACTGAAAGGGGAGCCTTTTTGCAACATTATTCAAAATACCTGCTTGCGCCGTAGAGAAGTGCGGCACAATCTGCATAAGAAAGCGCACCGGATGTCATACATTCGATCGGACAGACCTCCGCCTCGGAAAGTGCCGAAACTGCGCCGACTGCCCATGCGGGCACAGCGTCCTCAGCTGCGAACACGGCAACTTCATCCGGACTTTTCAGCTTTGTCAGCCTCTGCATCAGTACCGCCGCCGCACTGCCGGAAATCGGCTCATCTGCGCAGAAGCAAAGTCCGTCCTGCGTCGGGACACCTGTGACGATCCCGTGCCGCATAGCGCTTGCAAGATATCCTCTCTGCCACGCGGGAACCTCGTCCTCGTCGATAAACCCGGAGGAAAGCTCTTTTTCAGGCTTGATGTCGGCCAGCTTCATTGCCATGACTAAAAATTCCCCGCGGGAGACCTCTTTTTCGGGGCAGAAGCACGGGCTGCCGGCAATCATTGCACCGCTGTAAAGCCCCGCTTCCTGCATCCACTGGGCTTCAAAGGCAGAGTCATTTTCCACCATATCGAAAAATGCCTCTTTGCTTGGCTTTTTGATCGTGATATGCACCGTTGCAGGCGCGGAGGCGTTGCCGTCCTTGTCTGTGGCGGTGTAGGTAAAGCTGTCCTTGCCGACCTTGTTTTCCATCGGCGTGTAGAGAAATGTCCCATCCTCCCGCAGCTCTACCGTGCCGAGCTTTGGCTCGGTGCCGATTTGAAAGCTCAAAGGCTCATCCTGCTCATCGCTTGCACGAAAGGTGCCGTCATTTGCCAGATTCTTGTACGTTTCAAGCTCCACATCCTCCGCCACCGGTACACCTGCCTTGCCGGAACGGACGCAGACATTGACCTCGGAAGGCTCGCCGATGCTGCCGCCGTAAAGCGGCAGATAGCACAGCGCGGCCTCACCGTCGGCATTTGAGGGTGTGCGGAGCGTCAGATTGGACAGCGAATCGCGCGAGAGCACATCGCCTGCGCGGATCACGCGGCTGCCGAGCTGGACGGTCGCCGTCGCGTCTGCCGGAACGGAAAGAACATAAATGCCGCTGAGCGTAGAATCATCATTTTCCTCAAAGTCATCTTCGCTGAAACAGTAGACGGAAGCCGGCTGCGACTCCGCGGCAAAAGCTGCCGTCGCGAGGCAGAAAACGGAAAGAACGATCAGAGCGAGTCGAAAGAAAAACGCTTTATTCCAATGGGCTTGCATGGAAATACCTCCTGTTTTTGTTTGCTGTTGGTATTGTTCGCAGTTTGTGAGAAGATATACGCAAAAACAGGAAGAATCAAAGGAAATACTTCAATCATCAAGGCGAAGCCTTGTATATCATCCGGACTAAGAACGGTATATCATCATTGCGAAAGAGGAGGCAGGCTTCGCTTGAATGATATACGCCATATGGCGATGATATGCACGCTGTCGCGCGATGATATACCATTGCTTCCGCAATGAATAAAAAATCCCGTTCCGAGGAACGAGATTTTTGTGGTCCGGGTTGCGGGACTTCTTTTCTGCGGAAAAGCCACGGCGGTTGCGACATGCCACCGGCATGTCGCCAAGAGCCGCCTTTCAAGTCCCACATCAAAAAACATGACGATTCCGTTCACCCTTCGGGGAACAAAATCGTCATGTGGTCCGGGTTGCGGGACTTGAACCCACGGTCTCTTGGTCCCAAA
>JAKSPM010000095.1 GCA_024404825.1 Clostridia bacterium | reverse complement strand
CTCCCCTCACAAGGGGAGGCTTTAGAAATCAGCTCGCTAAACAATAATTTAGCGTACTGAAATATTGTGTCATCCTGCTCCGCACTACGAGCCGCCCCGCCTTTCCTGTTTTTCGTGCATTAAACCGGCATCTGCCGTCCTGAGGGCGCCGTTTTTTTCTGCGCATCAGCCCCACAGAGCCGAGAGCATCGGAATGACCTGTTTCTTTCTTGAAAGAATCCCCGGCAGGAAAACAGTCTGATTTTTGGATGTAACGCTGAAGGCCTGCTCGATGATGTCCTCGTCGCCGAGGAAAATCAGCTGTGTGCCTTCCAAAAGAACATCGGTGATCATCAGCAGCGTCATGTCATAGTGCCGCTTGTCGCTGAGCTCCTGCATGGCCTGCAGGAATTCCTCCCTGCGCTGCAGCAGCGGTGCAAAATCGACGCAGGTGATCTGACTGACGCCGAGATCGTGGCCTGCGATGTGGAACTCCTTGAAATCGACCTGCAGGAGGTCTGCTGCACTCTTGTCCTCGGGGCAGGTCGCGGAGAAGATCTCCTTGCCGAGCTCTTCCAGCGAGACGTTTCCGATCCGCGCAAGACGCTCTGCGACCGCGCGGTCGCGGTCGGTCGTGGTGGGTGACTTGAACATGACGGTGTCGGACAGAATCGCAGCCGCCATCAGCCCCGCAAGCTTCTGCGTCGGCATGATGCCGCGCTCCTGATACATCCCGGCGATGATCGTCGTGGTACTGCCGACCGGCTCATTGCGGAAATAGATGGGATTGAGGGTCTGAATATCCGCAAGACGGTGGTGGTCGATGATCTCTAAGATCTGCGCCTGCTCCAAGCCCGGGACGGACTGTGCAAGCTCGTTGTGATCGACCAGCACGACGCGCTTTCTGCGCGGCTTAATTAAGTGGTATCTTGAAAGTGTACCGACCACGCACTCGTTTTCATCGAGGATCGGATAGCAGCGGTAGCGGGAATTGGAGACGACCTCGCGCACATCGTCTACGAAATCGTCCAAATGGAAGCTTTGCAGATCCTTTGTCCGGCAAATCCGGGAGATCGGGACAGCCTGGAAGATCAGGCGTGCCGCGCGGTAGGCGTCAAAGGTCGTAGAGATGATACAGGTCTTTGTGGGAAGACTTCTCAGCTCAGCCGGGAGCTCCGCCTGACACAGGATCATGCAGTGGACATTCGATTCCAGTGCCCACCGGATGACCTCGGGCTGGTTGCCGCAGATGGCAACATAGTTTTCGCTGTCAAACAGCAGGCTGTCCTTCCCCTTGGGAAGGGCGAAAACGATATCGCCGGAAATGGTCTCGGGCTGGTCGGCCGTCTCGTTCAGAAGCTTGCCTTCCAGCACAGACAGCAGATGATACAGCGGGATGTCTCTGATCGACGGATCGGAGATCGACTCCATATCGTAGGCGGCAACGTCGCCGGACGAGAGCATACCGAACAGTCTGCCGTCCTCCGTCGTGACGGGAACGGCGGCAACACTCGCGTCCTTTTGCAGCACCTGCCAACCGCGGGAGACAGTCAACTCCTTATACAGTGCCGGAGGGGTATCGAAATCAAGATCATGCACCTGCGTGCGCATGGTCTTGATCCGCTCGGGCGGCTCAAAGCCAAACCGCTCCAAAACGAGCTTCGTCTCGTCGCTTAAATGTCCGAGCCGCGCCGGAACATACTCGCGGTCACCTAAGGAATTACGAAGTGCCGCATAGGCCATAGCCGAAACGACGGAATCGGTATCGGGATTGCGGTGACCGGTCACATAAATAGGCTCCATAGTACCCCTCCTCAGAAAACGCTGAATGATCAATGTTTCCTCGTTCTTTTTTTCATCGTACCCTTTTTTTCTGCCGCTGTCAAGCGAAATACCGCAGGATGCTTGCACGGCGGCGGCAGCAGGTGTATAATGAGAAAAACCGCCGCAAATGAATCATTTTGCCGCTCTGACTTGTGTTTCCAATGAAACGTTATGAAAAGGAGACTTTCCCCATGGTTAAAAATTTTCCGCGCCTGTGCGCAATATTTATATGTATCATATTGCTGCTCTCCGCTGCCGGAGCTCCCTCGCTGGCAGCAGAAGGTCTTATCACCGTACATTATTCTCCGTTCGTTGATGTGCCGGAGACTGCGTGGTACCGCTCAGCAGCGGATTTCGCCTATCAGAACAGCCTGATCGTCGGCGTGGATGAGACCCATTTTGCCCCGCAGCTTCAGACCTCCCGCGCCATGCTCGTGAGCATTCTGTGGAGAAGCTGCGGCGCACCGGAGAGCACCCTGCCCGACTTTTCGGATGTGGCGGAGGACGCATGGTACGCAGAGGCCGTCGGCTGGGCTGCGGAAAGTGGCATCGTCAGCGGCACGGGGGATGGATATTTTTCCCCGAACGCACTTTTGACCCGTGAGCAGTTTGCCGCCATGCTGTTCCGCTTCTCGGACTTTCTCGGGAAGAATACCGCGCAGACGGCGGAGCTGTCCGGCTTCCCCGACGTTGGGAGCGTCAGCACCTGGGCGAAGGATGCCATGCAGTGGGCCGTCGGCGCAAGCCTGATCGCAGGAACGCAGGCAGACGGAAAGACGCTTCTTTCCCCGCTTGAGGGAGCAACAAGAGCACAGGCCGCCGCCATATTAATGCGGCTGCTGCAGGAGGATTTCCCGCAGGAGGACGTGCCCGTGGAAACCTTGAGCTACGGCAAAAGCGGCTCCGGCAGCTACCCCCTCACCGCCTACCGTGTCGGCACGGGGAAAAACGTCCTGCTTCTGACCTATGCCATTCACGGCTGGGAGGACAATTATGACCGCGACGGGCAGTCCCTTGTCTACCTTGCTGAGTGTGTGCTTCAAACGCTCCGTGAAAATCCGTCCGTCGTGAAAAACGGCAACTGGACGGTCTATATCCTCCCATGCCTCAACCCCGACGGTCTGTATCTCGGTACGACCTGCAACGGCAAGGGCCGATGCACCACCACGCGGCTGAGTGGGGCCGGAAGCCTCCTTTCCGACAAGGGGATCGATATGAATCGCTGTTTCCCCTACCGTTACACCTCGTTTAGCGACGCCAGAAACTTCAACGGGACCGCACCCCTGCAATGTACAGAGGCACTTGCCCTTGCGGAATTTGTGCGCTCCGTTCGCGGCGAGGGCTATAACCTTTGCATCGACACCCACGGCTGGTTCAATCAGGTCATCGCAAAAACCAAGGGCGGCACGATCGAAAAGGCCTTTTATGCCCAGTTCCCCGCGAGCGGCACCGGGAACCTCGCCAACGGCTCCGGCTATTTCAGCGCATGGGCGGGCTTCGAGCTCGGCTATGACGCCTGCCTGTTCGAGCTGCCCGGCGTTTATTCCCACAAGAGCTTCACGGAAAGCGGCAATATCCAACGCTACGAGCGCGCGATCCTGACCATACTTACAACCTATGTCCCGAGCGGCAGCACCCGTTCTGTATCGCCTGGAGAACTAAACGGAAATTAAAAGAAGGTGCTTTGATGTTATCCTTTGAAAGCGATTATACGACCGGCGCGCATGAGAAAATATTGCAGCGTCTTTGTCAGACCAACCTTGTCACCGTTCCCGGCTACGGCGCAGACCCGTTCTGCGCCTCGGCAAAGGAAAAGATTCGTCTTGCCTGTGCGCTCCCCGAGGCACAGGTGGAGCTGCTGGTCGGCGGGACACAGACCAACGCTGTTGTGATCTCCACCATGCTGCGCGAATATGAGGGCGTGTTCGCCGCACAGACCGGCCATGTCAATGCCCACGAGGCAGGTGCCATCGAGTATACAGGCCATAAGGTGCTTGCTCTGCCGCAGAAAAACGGCAAGTTCACCGCAAGCGACCTGCAGCAGGCACTTGTCCTTTTCCACGGCGACAACGCAAGGGAGCATATGGTATGGCCGGGCATGGTCTATCTCTCCTACCCGACCGAGTACGGTACGCTCTACTCAAAGCAGGAGCTGAGTGAGATCCGTGCGGTCTGCGATGAATACCGCCTGCCGCTGTTCATTGACGGTGCGCGGCTCGGCTACGGTCTGATGAGCCGCGAATGTGACCTGACGCTCCCGGAGCTTTGCAGGCTCGCCGATGTGATCTACATCGGCGGAACAAAGGTCGGTGCGCTGTGCGGTGAGGCCGTGGTCTTTACAAAAAACAACCGTCCTGAGCACTTTGAAAACCGCATCAAGAAGCGTGGTGCCCTGCTTGCCAAGGGTCGGCTCCTCGGTGTCCAGTTCGATACCCTCTTTACAGACGGCCTCTACTTTGACATCAGCCGCCACGCCATCGACATGACGGAACAAATGAAAGACATTTTCCGTGCCAAGGGCTACCGCTTCTTCCTCGATTCTCCGACGAATCAGCAGTTCATCATCCTGCCGAATGAGCGAATGGAGGCGTTGAAGCCTCATGTGCGTTTCAGCTTTTGGGAGACCTATGACGAAAACCACACCGTTGTGCGCTTCGCCTGCTCGTGGTCTACCACCGAAGCGGATCTGAAAGCCCTGGAAGCACTTTTATAATGTAAGCCGTTCCGCCGTTAAAGGCTTGTCGGCGCGGCCATACTGCGTATAAACAGAAATTTACACTTTGAAAAGGCTTCTCCTTGAGGAGAAGCTGTCGAGCGTAGCGAGACTGATGAGGTGGAATAAGATTCTCATATATTGCAGGCTTTCCACCTCATCCGTCACGGCTTCGCCGTGCCACCTTCTCCTCGAGGAGAAGGCTTTGGGACTGCGCGTATAAACAATAATTTAGAAAAAAGCTGCCTCACACAAACTGTGAAGCAGCTTTTTCTTGTTCAACAGGTTGACCTTCGATTATTCTGATCTGCTCGCCCGCGGCATTGACCAGCTCCAGGCTGTCATCGGTCAGCTCGTCGCCGTAACGCGCCTCGGTTTCAGCAATCAGCTTCGCCAGGCGGCTGTTGTTTTCAAATTTTTGATAATCGAATGCTTTTTTTAGCTTGTTCTCCATGGTTTTCCTCCTGTGTTGTGTTTTGTTTTCATATGTTTATACGAGCTTTGCAGTAAAATGGCTACTGAAAAAGCGTCCGATTTTTGTCTTTTCCGCGGAGCAGCTGAAAAAATGTGAAAAAAATTTATTTTTTTCTTGACAAAGCGCAGCCTTACCATTATAATTGGTTTTGCTGTCCGAGCGGCAATGCTACGATGTCAGCAATATGGTTATGGCGGCATAGCTCAGTTGGTAGAGCATCCGGTTCATACCCGGCATGTCATCTGTTCAAGTCAGATTGCCGCTACCATATGGCCCGTTGGTCAAGTGGTCTAAGACTCCGCCCTTTCACGGCGGCAACATGGGTTCGAATCCCGTACGGGTCACCAAAAAGAAAAGACGTCCGAGTGGACGTCTTTTCTTTTTGCTTTGACACGAGGGATTCGAATCGTCAAATACAACAGCCCTGTGGGCTGTTGGCGATCGGGCTCGACCGATCGCAACCTTTATTTTT
>JAKSPM010000094.1 GCA_024404825.1 Clostridia bacterium | reverse complement strand
CGGGCTCTATTGACGTCTGCCAGCGTGTCAAAAAATACTTTTTTGACACGCTGAACGGCTGAAAATCGTATGATTTTCAGCCGTTTTTTCTGTTTTTATATCTTTTTTTGAATAAACCGAATAGCTGCTTTTCGTGCTTCCGGAGAAGAAACACATACCAAACCCTGCGCGGCTTTTGCCGTTAAAGATTTATGAAGCGGAGAGAATTAAAACAGGCTTTTTTCAGTTTCAGCATCGAACAGATGGATCATTGCGCTTTTCATTTCAAATGTGACTTCCTGATGGCCGGAGAAGAAATTATCGCCGAGCTCTGCCGTGGGAACAACGGCAACAACATCGGTACCGCCTGCATTCATGTGAAGATGCAGCTCACTGCCCATCATCTCAGAAACATCGACCACTGCGGAGATGCCATTTCCTGCACTGCTGCTGACACTCAGGTGCACGGGACGTACGCCTGCAATCACCGTGCGGGGCTGTTCGTCTTTTTCACGCAGGACTGCCTGCTTGTCCTCGGGCAGAACAAAGGCCTTGCCGAGAACGGAAACAGCATAATCGTTGCCGTCTTTCACAAGCTTTGCATCGCGGAAAAAGTTCATCTGCGGTGTGCCGATGAAGCCCGCAACGAAGAGGTTTGCCGGATGATTAAAGACCTGCTGCGGTGTGTCGATCTGCTGAACATAACCGTCACGCATAATGACGATACGGTCACCGAGCGTCATAGCTTCGGTCTGGTCGTGGGTGACATAGATAAAGGTCGTATTGATTTTCTCTCGGAGCTTGATGATCTCGGCACGCATCTGATTGCGGAGCTTTGCGTCAAGGTTGGAAAGCGGCTCATCCATCAAAAAGACCTTGGGATTTCGGACGATTGCACGCCCGATGGCGACACGTTGCCGCTGACCGCCGGAAAGAGCCTTCGGTTTGCGCTGAAGATATTCGGTGATGTCAAGAATTTCAGCGGCTTCGCGTACTTTCTGATCGATTTCTGCCTTTTTTGCATGCTTCATCTTCAGAGAGAACGCCATGTTATCATAAACGGTCATATGCGGATAGAGCGCGTAGCTTTGGAAGACCATTGCGATGTCGCGATCCTTGGGCGCAACGTCGTTCATCAGATTACCGTCAATGTAAAGCTCGCCTGAGGTGATCTCTTCCAAACCTGCAACCATACGCAGTGTTGTGGATTTGCCACAGCCGGAGGGGCCAACTAAAACAATGAATTCCTTGTCCTGAATTTCAAGGGTAAAATCCTGAACGGCAACAACGCCCTTGTCCGTAATCTGTAAATTGACTTTCTTTTCCGGCTCGCTGTCCTTTTTCTTCTTCCGTTTTCTTTCCTTTTTGTCTTCGTCGGTAAACGGATAGATCTTTTGAATGTTCTTAAGGGTTACGGATGACATA
Organism: Clostridia bacterium; assembly: GCA_024404825.1. Classification (GTDB taxonomy): domain Bacteria; phylum Bacillota; class Clostridia; order Oscillospirales; family Oscillospiraceae; genus JAKSPM01. The sequence goes on along the minus strand of JAKSPM010000094.1, from coordinate 4,178 downwards.
TAGATTCCTCCTTTGTCTGTCTGACGGTTTCCTGACTCAATTATAACAGACCCATAAAAAAACAATAGGGTATATTGTCTATAAAATATGGACAAATGTTTCTTGGTATGCTATAAATATATGGAAATAAGTTTTGGAGGCGAAAGCGGATGCGAGAACCGTATGAAATTCGATTTCACGACAAGCCGGCAGGAGCACTTCCTGTTTTGACAAAAGTTTCGGAATGTTGTTATTGCGCAAACGAGGCCGTTCGGTTTGCCGCCGGCGGTGAATACCGGCTGTTGGTTATGCTTGAAGGGCAGGAAAGCAAAAATACTTGCCTGTTGCGTCCCGGTCAGACGGTGCTGTTTACGTTTCCGGAAGCTGCATCGCTTTGTGATATCAGCTTTCAGGGCAGCGAGTCCGAACGCCTGTTTCAGCTCCCGCAGGATAAACCGGCCTTTTTTGATGTTGGTGCATCGCAAATGATTTCCGATGCTGCAAGGGCGGCAGCGGATGTACCTGAGAGCTGCTCTGCTTCTTTATACCGAAGTGCGCAGCTGCTTCGTATTTTTTCCTGTTTTCCGGCTGCGGAGGAGGAAACGCTTCCGGACGACTGCGGCAAACGTGCAATGCAATTTATCCGTGAAAACTATATGCGCCCGATCAATGTCAATGATATTGCCTTAGCCGTGGGCGTGAGCAGAAGCTGGCTGTATCGCTGCTTTATGGATTATACCGAGCAATCGCCGGCCATGTTCCTGCGCGATATCCGGCTTCAGCGCGCGAAATCTTTACTTCAGCACACAAGCCTGTCCGTGCAGGAGATCGCGCATGCTGTAGGCTATGAAGACCCATTGTATTTTTCCAGAACCTTTTCCGACTATTTCGGCTGTGCACCGAGTATTTACAGGAAAAACGCTGCGTTATTCTAAGAAAGAAAGCACTCCGCTTTTACAAACGGAGTGCTTTTCCTGTAATGTCGGAAGCGGTTATTTTCGGATCAGAGCTTCACCGGCTTTGTAGATATCACCCGCGCCGACGGTAATCATCAAATCGCCCGGGCAGGCGATGGAGCGCAGATAATGGGAAACCTCCGGAAGCGTTTCAAAGTAAACAGAACCGGGAACCTGCTTTGCGAGGTCAGCAGAGGAGATGCCGATGGTGTTCTGCTCACGTGCGGCGTAGATCTCCGTAAATACAACATGGTCAACGTTTTTCAGCTCGTTGACAAAATCGGAGAACAGGGCTTTTGTGCGGGTGTAGGTGTGGGGCTGGAAGGCAATGACGATCCTCCTGTAGCCCATGCTTTTGGCCGCGTCGATCAGCGCGTGCAGCTCGCCGGGATGGTGCGCATAATCATCATAGATATCAGCGCCGTTGCAGGTGCCTTTGTATTCCATGCGGCGTCCGGCACCGGTAAAGGAGGCCAGACCGCGTGCAGCGGCACCTGCATCTACTCCGAGCACGTGAGCGGATGCGCAGGCTGCAAGGGCATTATAAATATTATGGTGGCCGAAAATTTGCAGATCAATGTGCGTATAGAAGGTGTCGCGGAAATAAACATCAAAGCTGCGCTCATCGGCGGAAAGGTTGCGGGGAGAATAATCGTTTCCCGGTGCAACGCCGAATGTGAGGTAATCCATGCCCTCAAGTGCCTTGCGGGTGTTCGGGTCGTCCCCGTTGGCAATGACATAGCCGCCCTGCGGCACAAGCTCCGCAAATTTGCGGAACGAGGCCTGGATATCCGCAAGATCCTTGAAAAAGTCAAGATGGTCTGCTTCAATGTTGTTGATGACGGCAACTGTCGGGAAGAAATTTAAGAAGCTGTTGCAGTATTCACAGCTTTCCATGATGATGGTATCGCCGCAGCCGACACGGTGGCCGGCATGGAGCAGGGGAAGATAGCCGCCGATCATCACGGTCGGGTCACGCTGTGCTTCCATGAAGATGTGCGTGACCATGGAGGTCGTGGTGGTCTTGCCGTGGGTGCCGGAGATACAGACGGCATTTTTATAGGCCTGCATAATGACACCCCATGCCTGTGCGCGTTCAAATACGGGAATACCGTGGGCACGTGCCGCGGCGATTTCCGGGTTGTCGTTATGGGCGGCGGCGGTACGGATGATTGCATCTACGCCCTCAACATTCTTTGCGCTGTGGCCGATATAGACCTGAATTCCCTTGTTGATCAGTTCATTTGTAGATACAGAAGAGTTCATATCGGAGCCTGTGATCTCCATGCCCATGCCGCGCAGCACGAGACCGAGCGGACGCATGGAAACACCGCCGATACCGATCAGATGAATATGGTTGCCGGGAACAAGATAGTCCCGAATGTTTTTTGATGTATTCATACTTCCTCCGAGGGCAAGATAAACTTGCGTAAAAGTCTGTTTCATATTATAATACAAGAGGTCAAGATAGACAAGAGTTATTTGTCGAAAAGGGAGGCGCCGCAATGGTACCAGAGGCAATCCTGACAATTTTATCCACGTTGACGAATGCAGGCGAGCAGGCTTATCTTGTCGGCGGCTGCGTACGCGATTTTATGCTCGGCCGCAGGATCAATGACTGGGACATCACAACATCAGCAAAGCCGGAACGCGTGCAGGCGCTGTTTGAAAAAACCGTCCCCACCGGCATTGCCCACGGCACCGTTACGGTGATTTACGATCAGGCGAAGGCGGAGGTCACGACGTTCCGCGCCGACGGCGAGTATAAGGATCACCGTCACCCGGAACAGGTGCAGTTTGTCGGTAATCTCACCGAAGACCTTTCACGACGCGATTTTACGATCAACGCCATGGCCATGTGCGCCGGCGGAAGCATCACCGATCTTTTCGGCGGCAGGGAAGACCTTGCAAAGAAGACGATCCGTTGTGTCGGAAAGGCCGAAGCACGCTTTACTGAGGACGCATTGCGGATGTTCCGCGCCTACCGCTTTTCCGCACAGCTCGGTTTTATAATTGATGATTCGATCACAGAGGCAGTTGCTTACTGCAAGCCGCTGGCAAAAGAGCTGTCCGCCGAACGGATCCGCGATGAACTGGAAAAGATCCTGATCTCCGATCGCCCTGAGATGCTCCACACGCTTGCAGAGCAGGGGCTTTTGGAACGCTTCGGCATTGAAAAATCAAATCCGATCATTTCTCTGTCAACGCTTCCTGCGGAGCGGTTGGTGCGCTGGAGCGGGGCGTTTGTTTGTTATCCGCAGCTTTCAAAAAACGTGCTTCGATTTGATAAATATTCACAGCGGCTTGCCGCACAGACGGCAGAGCTTTGGAATATTCCGTATTCCAGGCAGGGCTGTAAGCACCTGATCGCCGAATACGGCGCGGATGTCGCTGCCTGCTATGCAAAAGGGAAGGGACACTTCATTGATTACGAGGCAATTTTAGCCTCCGGTGAATGTGTTGAGCTTTCGCAGCTTGCCGTCAGCGGAAGCGACATCCCGTTTTCAGGTCCGCTTGTCGGAAAAACGCTTTCCGAAATGCTCAATTATGTCCTGGAGCATCCCGAAGAAAACAAAAAAGACCTCCTGCTTGCCCGCTTTTTGGAGCAGTAGACGGAAAAGACGATCATCTTTTGCAAAATATACAAAAAATAGTGCAAGAAATTGTAAAATAACACTTGATTTTGTGCTTTGCGTGTGATATAGTCTTTAAGTCTGTGAAAACGGGTGGTCCTCTGTCGCTCGCCGGTGCATTGCATTGCGGCATTCCTTTGCGGCATGAACGCCTGAATATTTAAGGAGGACACATTATGAATCTCGTTCAGGCTCTGACCAGCCAGTACATGAAGGACGAACTGCCCGAAATGAATGTCGGCGATACCGTCCGTGTTCATGTAAAAATCAAAGAAGGCTCCCGTGAGAGAGTCCAGGTGTTCGAAGGCACCATCATTGCCAGAAAGCATGGCGGTATTGAGGAATCCATCACCGTTCGCCGTATCAGCTACGGTGTCGGCTGTGAAAAGGTTTTCCCCGTCCATTCTCCGAGCATTGTTAAGGTCGAAACCGTCCGTCATGGTAAAGTACGCCGTGCAAAGCTGTACTACCTGCGCGATCGTCTCGGCAAGGCTGCAAAGGTCAAGGAGAAGGTCTAATCCAATCCGTAAAAAAGGAGAGCTTCGGCTCTCTTTTTTTATTTATAAATCTTGATTTGCCTCTTTTTTTCTTACATGGTTTGATGTATAAT
>JAKSPM010000093.1 GCA_024404825.1 Clostridia bacterium | reverse complement strand
CCGCTTCGCTCCGGTGCCCTGACAAGGGGAGCCGTTCAAACGGTGCGCTAAATTTCTGTTTATCTGCCGAATTGTCAATTCTCAATTTCATCCTCGTCCTGTCCGTCCTCGTCGATCTTTTTCATGATCTCATCAAAATGATTTGTGATCGAGCGGTACACCGGAAGTATAATGAGTGACGGCAGCAATACCATTGCTCCGAGCAGGATCATGAAAACGGTGCTGTTTGCGATGTTGTTCAGGGCGAGATAAATCAGCCCTGCATAGGCCAGCACCGCCACGAGCACAAGCAGCCATACATATTTTGTTTTTACGAGCTTCGGCGGCTTCGGCAAGTCGCTTCTTTTCATTTTCCCGCCTCCTTTTTTCTTCATTTTATAAGCAAAGCGCAAAAAATGCAAGCTGTGGAATTGTTTTTTGGTACTATTGCCAAAACCTTATAAAATCTTCGGTATTTTCAATAAAAACAGTTGAATTTCCGGAACTTTTGTCATAGAATAATGCAGTAAGCGTTTTCAATTCTAGCGCAAATCCTGAAAAATCGAGTGATTGCCGCCTTATGCTGAATGTTGTATTGGTCGAGCCGGAAATCCCGCAGAATACCGGCAATATCGCCCGCACCTGTGCCGCCACCGGCTCCGTGCTCCATCTTATCAAGCCCCTCGGGTTTGATATTTCGGAAAAGGCCGTGAAGCGTGCCGGCCTGGACTACTGGCATCTGGTTGATGTCCGCGTGTATGAAAACCTTGACGATTTCTTCTCCAAGAATGACGTCAGGGAGCTTTGGTGTCTTTCCACTAAGGCGCCGAGAGGCTACACCGAGGTCTGCTACCATGATGGCTGCTATCTGATGTTCGGCAAGGAGACCAAGGGTCTGCCCGAGCCGTTTTTGGACGCGCACCGCGAAAGCTGTGTCCGCATCCCGATGCGTGCGGAGGCAAGGAGTCTCAACCTGAGCAACTCCGTCGCCGTTGCGGTCTTTGAGGCACTGCGTCAGCTCGATTTCCCGCATTTGCAGGATTTTGGCAAGATGAAGATTTGAAAATCTATTTTTACTGGAGGTCACACAATGAATTACAACAAGAAATCCGTTGAAGACATTGACGTAAAAGGCAAGCGCGTGCTTTGCCGCTGCGACTTCAACGTTCCCACCAAGGAGGGGAAAATCACCTCCGATAAGCGTATCGTCGCCGCTCTGCCGACCATCGAATACCTTATCAAAAACGGCGCACGAGTCATCCTCTGCTCCCACCTCGGCAAGCCCAAGAACGGCCCCGCACCCGAGTTCTCCCTGCAGATCGTAGCTGACCGCCTTTCTGAGCTTCTGGGCAAGGAAGTCAAGATGGCAAAGGACGTCGCAGGCGAAGATGCAGCCCGTCTTGCAGCTTCCTTAAATGACGGCGATGTCATGCTCCTTGAGAACACCCGCTTTGAAAAGGGTGAGACCAAGAATGATCCCGAGCTTTCCAAGAAGCTCGCCGACATGGCAGACATCTTTGTAAACGATGCCTTCGGCACCGCTCACAGAGCACACTCCTCCACAGCAGGCGTTGCAGACCACCTCCCCGCTGTCTGCGGCTACCTCATTCAGAAGGAAATCGGCATCATGGGCAAGGCCCTGGCTGATCCCGAGCGTCCCTTCGTCGCCATCCTCGGCGGTGCAAAGGTCTCCGACAAGCTCAACGTTATCAACAACCTCATCGAAAAGGTCGATACCCTCATCATCGGCGGCGGCATGGCATACACCTTCCTCGCTGCAAAGGGCTACTCCGTCGGCAAATCCCTGCTTGACAGCGAGAAGATCGACTACTGCAAGGATATGATGGCAAAGGCAGAGGAAAAGGGCGTCAAGCTCCTGCTCCCCATTGACACTGTGATCGCAGCCTCCTTCCCCGACCCCATCGACGGCGAAATCGAAGTTCGCACCGTCAAGGCAAACGAGATCCCCGACGATATGGAAGGTCTGGACATCGGCGAAGAGACCCGCGCTCTGTTCGCTGACGCTGTGTGCAATGCAAAGACCGTTGTTTGGAACGGCCCGATGGGTGTGTTCGAAAACCCGACCCTCGCAAAGGGTACCATCGCAGTTGCAGAAGCTCTGGCTTCCTCCGATGCCATCTCCATCGTTGGCGGCGGCGACTCCGCAGCAGCCTGCGAACAGCTCGGCTATGCTGACCGTATCACCCATATCTCCACGGGCGGCGGCGCTTCCCTCGAGTTCCTGGAAGGCCTGGAGCTGCCCGGCATTGCTTGCCTCGAAGATAAATAAAATTCAAGCGGCAAGACCGCTGTGAAATAATCAGGAGAAATATAATGAACAGAAAATACCGCAAAACCCTCATCGCAGGTAACTGGAAAATGAACAAGACCCCCAGCGAAACCAAGGAATTCATGACCGCTTTCAAGGGCATGCTTCCCAAGGGTCGTTGGTGTGATATTGCCCTGTGTGTCCCCGCTGTTTGCATCCCCGCAGCCGTCCGCGTTATGCGCGAGACGAGAGTCGGCATCGGCGCTGAAAACTGCAACGCCAATCCCTCCGGCGCTTACACCGGCGAGATCGCAACCAATATGCTCGTTGACGCAGGCTGTAAGTACGTTATCATCGGCCACTCCGAGCGCCGCGCTATGGGCGAGACCGACGCTGATGTCAATGCAAAGGTACACGCCGCACTCAATGCAGGCTTGATCCCCATTATGTGCTGTGGCGAAAGCTTAGAGCAGAGAGAGCTCGGCGTTACCAACGAATGGATCGCCATGCAGATCAAGGCAGGCCTCACCGGCGTGCCCGAAGAAAAGATCCGCAAGGTCGTCATCGCCTACGAGCCCATTTGGGCCATCGGCACCGGCAAGACCGCTACCCCCGAACAGGCAGAAGAGGTCTGCGAGTCCATCCGTACCGTCATTCGCAAGCTCTACGGCTCCAAGAACGCAAGAGCTACCACCATTCTCTACGGCGGCTCCATGAACGACAAGAACGCCTATGAGCTGCTCGCACAGCCCGACATCGACGGCGGCCTGATCGGCGGCGCTTCTCTCGTTCCCGAAAAGTTCCTCACCATCATCGAGGCAGCCAACCAGCCCACGCTGTAACACTCAAATAAGTTAAAAAACGCTGTGCAGGCAAAAGCCTTGCACAGCGTTTCAGACTGTCAATAAACCCCGAAACCGTCAAAATCAAGATACGGAACGGGGCTCTTGCTCCGAATACAGTTTGCCGGAAATCATATCATTTATAAAACATCCGTGTCCGGAAAGGCTTGCTTCGCAAGGATTTTGACTTACTGCGCAACTCTCACTCTACCGTACCTATGTACGCCTACGAGTGAGAGTTGCTTGTCTTTCGGGCTCTATTGACGTCTGCCAGCGTGTCAAAAAATACTTTTTTGACACGCTGAAACGCTGTGCAGGCAAAAGCCTTGCACAGCGTTTTTTGCTTGATGCTAAAAAAATAAAAAAGGCGATCCGCGTGTGTAAATTTGTGTTTATACGCCGTAGGGGCGCAGCTGCGTCTGCGCCCGTTACGCTTGCAAATGGCTGTTTTCGGGCGCACACATAGGTGCGCCCCTACCGCATGTAAATTCCTGTTTACTGCGCTGATTCTTCCAAAAACATATCCCACGGCTTGCCTTCGGGGCGGGAGCTAAACGAAAGCCACTCCCCGGTTTTCGGGTGCGTGAATTCCAGCCTGTACGAGAACAGCGCGATGGGGCAGTTTCTCTTGCTGCCGTAGCGGCCGTCGCCCAAAAGCGGATGACGTCTTGCGGCAAACTGGGCGCGGATCTGATGGCTGCGTCCGGTCAAAAGCGTGACCCTGCAGAGGCTCACGCCGTCTTTTTCTTCAAGCACTTCATAGTAAAGCTTGGCTTCCCGGACGCCCTTTCGCATAGACTTTACGGGATAGGTCTTCCCTGTCCGTTGATCCTTAAAAAGCAAATCGGTCATTTCGCCGGAGCTGTCTATAGCACCCTCCGCGATGCAAAGATACTGCTTTCGGACGCTGCCGTCAGCAATTTGCTTTGAGAGGCTTGCCGCGGCCGTCTTCGTCCTTGCATAGACCATTACGCCGCAGACCGGCTGATCCAAGCGGTGGACGGGATAGACCCGGCCGGAAAGCTGCTCGGAAAGGAGTTTTTCCATGCCGTTTTCCGCGCTGTCCGACTGGGAGAGCAACCCCGCGGGCTTGATCGCAACGATGATCTGTTCGTCGGAATATAAGACTTCGATCACAGGGGTTCGTCCATCAGGCGTTCAAATTCGGCCTCGACCTTATCAAATTCCTCCTGCGATTCGATGTCCAGAAGGTCAAAGTCTTCGCCGTTTTCCTTGTAGCCGTAGAGATAGATGTCATCGGTGTCATCCAGGGCTTCCAGCGCAATATATTCCTTGCCGTCAAGCGGGAATACGCCCATGATGCCGCATTCAAAGCTGTCGCCGTTGTCAAAATCAAGGGACATGATCTCGTCCTCGCCATAGGCTGCACGTCTTTCGTTACTCATAGTTGTTCTCCTTTGTAATGAATGTATTTGTATCTTACCCCTTGCAGGGCAGAAAATCAAGTATCTTAAAGAAATTGCCGATAGGCCGTCGGCACGGAATAGCCCTCGGAAAGCGCAGCTTCACTGACCCATGTAAAATCATCCTGCCTTGCGGCACACGAAACATAATAGCCTGTCATTTCCCAGGTGATATGGGTGAAAACGTGCGTCTTCTCCGCCCGCTTCAAAAGCTCCTGCGGGCAAACGCCCAAAGATTCAAGATAATCTAACGCCTCCTGCTCTGAAAGCGTGCCTTCGGTATCGGGAAGCTGCCAAAGCCCTGCTAAAAGCCCCTTGTCCGGGCGCTTGACCAGGGCAAGCCGGTCTTCGTTTGTCAGGATGAAAACTGTCTTTTTTTCGACCCTGCGCGTTTTTTTCGGTGCCTTTACCGGAAGATTTTTCCACCCGCCGTTTTTGGACAGGCAGAGGTCGCTTATGGGGCAAAGCTCACACGCTGGTGCGCCGTTCGGCACGCAGACGGTCGCGCCGAGCTCCATCAATGCCTGCGTAAAATCGCCGGCATTTTCGGGGTAGATCCCGGCCAGCGCCTCACGAACATACGTTTTTACCTTGTCGTCCGTCACCGCCGCATGGCAGTCGGTCATTCGCGCAAAAACACGAAGCACATTGCCGTCCACGGCAGGCGTCTTTTGTTCGAAGCAGATGGAGCATATCGCGCCCGCGGTGTACTCGCCGATGCCGGGCAGGGCTTTTACTGCGTGATATTCCTTCGGAAAGCTGCCGTTGTGCTGCTCCAAAATCAGCTTTGCGGCCTTTTTCAGATTCCTCGCGCGGGAATAGTAGCCCAAGCCCTCCCAGAGCTTTAACAGCTGCTCGTCTTCCGCCTGGGCAAGGGCGCGAACGGTCGGAAACGCCTGTAAAAACCGCTGATAATAGCCCTTGACTGCCTCGACCCGCGTCTGCTGCAGCATGATCTCGGAAAGCCACACATGATAGGGCTCGCGATCAGCCCGCCACGGAACAGAACGCTTGTTCTGTGCGAACCAAGGCAGCAGCCGCTCAGGAAGCTGCGATAATATTTCGTTGTCTGCCATGGGTCTTCTCCCCCCAATCATGCGCGAAGCACATATC
>JAKSPM010000092.1 GCA_024404825.1 Clostridia bacterium | reverse complement strand
CGCTAAACAATAATTTACCGCAAAGATACGGACAAAACCCGTCATTGTCAATTCTCAATTCAACAAGTTACCTGCCGCTGGAGGTCGCGGCGGAGGCGCAGCATGACGCGCTTTTCCAATCTTGAAATATAGGACTGCGAAATGCCCATTTCGTCCGCGACTTCCTTTTGCGTCAGTTCTTTTTTCCCGCCGAGGCCGTAACGCATCATGATAATGGTCTTCTCCCGCTCCGGCAGGCGGGCAAGTGCCTCATGCAGAAGCTGTACCTCCGCGCTCTCCTCCAACGGGCGCATAACGGCATCGGCATCCGTTCCCAGGACATCCGAAAGCAGCAGCTCGTTGCCGTCCCAGTCGGTATTGATCGGCTCATCCAGAGAGATTTCCGTTTTCTGTCCGGAGACCTTGCGGATATACATAAGGATCTCATTTTCGATACAGCGGGACGAGTATGTCGCAAGCTTGATGCTCTTATCGGTTTTGAAGGTGCTGACCGCCTTTATCAGGCCGATCGTGCCGATGGAAATCAGATCCTCAATGTTGATGCCGGTATTTTCAAACCGCCTTGCGATATAAACCACCAGGCGCAGATTATGCTCGATCAGCTTCTTTTTCGCCGTTTCGTTGCCCTGCTCCATCTGTTCGATCGCCTCCTGCTCGTCTGCGCCCTTGAGCGGCGGCGGCAAAACGTCGCTGCCTCCGATGTACATCAGCTTTGCCCGTTTTATCAGTCGTTTCAGCAGATTTTTGATATTTGGTGTCACTAGGTCTTCCTCCCGTTAAAATCGAATATGCGCCGGAATCGTTGAGCTTTGTCGGGGACAGCGCAAGCAGGGTGTCTTCCCTGTATTGCGCGTTGAGCGTGTATTGCTCCGGTCGGATGGCGATCAGCAGCCCGCTGCCGACGCCGACGCTCGTATACGGGATCAGGCGCGGCTGATATGCTTTCAAAAGGCGCATTGCCGTCTGCAAGTCTTCCCGGTATATCGCTTGCACTGCCTGCGTACCGAGTGCCCGGCTGACCGTTTCCGCACAGATCACATCGACAGGCTTGCCGGAAATCGGGTCACGCAGAGAATTGCCCGAATCATAGAGCGCGGTCAGCGAAAACCGCTGATGATTCAGTGTCAGCTCGGCGCGGTAAATCCGTTCTTTGGGCTTGGTCGCCGCCCTGCTCCACAAAAGCGCCCCGCAAAACAAGGACAGCCCCGCCGTCAGCAACAGCTCCGGGAAGCTGACCGGATACAGCCCCGCACCGTTCATCCTTCTGCCGCAGAGGATATTGACCACGAAAAACACAAGGCCGCACAGAACTACGCTGATAAAAAGAAAGACAAGTCCTGTGGCAAATGATGTTTTATGTAAACCAAACGCAAGGACGATCATCGCACCGCCTGTCAAAAGCTTCCACAGCCAACCGCCCAAAAAAACCATGCCGGGCAGATAGACCGCGACGGCATACGCTCCGCCCAAAGCAGCAGCCGCAAGAAGCCGCAGGGTGCGAAACGGTACTGCCCGCACCCGTGCCGCAGCAAACAGAAGCACCGCATTGATGAGCGTATTGAGAACAAATACCGCATCGACATAGACCTTCACTGCCTGTCCCCTTTCCTGCGCTTGATTATACCCTCAGGCGGCCGGAAAACACGTCGCAATCGGCGGCTGTTCCCCCGTATCTCTCGCCCGATTGTATCAGAAAGCTTTTTGCTTCCCTCAGGCAAACAAAAAACCGCCGCATTTTTCTGCAAAATGCGGCGGTCGTTTGTCGAATTATTCTTTTCGTTCAATGGTGCGGATGTTCTTTTCGGCCTTGCTTCGCGGGAGCATGACTTCATGCCCGCAGCCGAGACACCGCAGGCGGAAATCCATCCCCACGCGGAGCACCAACCAGCGGTTTGACCCGCAGGGGTGGTCTTTTTTCATCACAAGCACATCTTCCAGACGGATATCCATACTCATTTTTTTACCTCGTCCCAATAATGCTTACAGGTCTGCTCGAATTTATTGTCACCGGGGTGATAATAGACGGTATCCTTGACCTCATCGGGCAGGTACTGCTGCTTGACCCAGTGATTCGGGAAATTGTGCGGGTAGAGATAGCCCTGCTCGCGCTCAAAGCCCGCGCCGTCGGCATGGACATTCTGAAGCTCACGCGGGATCGAGCCGAGCTTCCCCTTGGCAACATCGGCAAGGGCGCTGTCGATCGCCATACAGCCGGAATTGGACTTCGGCGCCGTTGCAAGGAAGATGACGGCATCGGCAAGCGGCAGCCTTGCCTCAGGCATACCGAGCTGCAATGCGCTGTCCACACAGGCCTTGACGATGGGGATCGCCTGCGGATAGGCAAGGCCGATATCCTCACACGCAGAGCATAAAATTCTGCGGCAGGCAGACGGAAGATCGCCCGCCGTCAGGAATCTCGCAAGATAATAGACGGCTGCATCAGGGTCCGAGCCGCGGATGGATTTCATTAACGCAGAAAGGCTGTCATACTGGTTATCTCCGCCGCGGTCATAGCGCATGGAGGACTTCTGCGTTGCCTGTTTGGCATCCTCAAGAGAAATGAAAAGCTTTTCGTCCACGGTGTTGGCAGCAGCAAAAAGCACTTCGATTGCATTGAGCGCCTTGCGGATGTCGCCGCCGCAGGACCGGGAGATCCACTCTAAAGCGCCGTCCTCGGCCTGCACCTTCAAATCGGTCTTTTCGGACATATAATCGGTCGCGCGGCAGACGGCCTTGAACGCATCGGCTGCCGAAATGGGCTTGAACTCAAAAACCGTGGAGCGGCTTAAAATTGCGTTGAAAATATAAAAATACGGGTTTTCCGTGGTAGAGGCAATCAGGGTGATCTTGCCGTTTTCGATGTGCTCCAAAAGCGTCTGCTGCTGCTTTTTATTGAACGACTGGATCTCGTCTAAATACAATAGCACGCCATTGGGCGCCATCATGGTGTCCAGCTCCGAGACGATCTCTTTAATGTCTGCGGTGGAAGCTGTGGTCGCGTTGAGGCGAAAGAGCTTGCGCTGCGTGGCATTGGCAATGATATTGGCGACCGTGGTCTTGCCGGTGCCGGAGGGGCCGTAGAAGATCAGATTCGGGACGTTCCCCGCCTCGATCATCCGGCGCAGCAGCTTGCCGGGGCCTAAAATATGTTCCTGACCGACAACATCATCGAGTGTCAGGGGTCTGATTTCTTCTGCAAGCGGCTGATACATCTTCTCTCGCCTCCTTTTTTCTATTTTACCCCATCCGAACAAAAAACGCAACAGCTTTCCTTTTTCGACTTTCTGTGATATACTTACGGCAGGTGATATGATATGCGAATGAATGAGCGGGTCGACGGTATCCTCGAAGCCCTGAAAAAAGAATACCCCGAGGCACTTTGTGCCCTGAATTACGAAAAAGACTATGAACTGATGATCGCGGTGCGGCTGTCCGCACAGTGTACCGACGCAAGGGTGAATCTTGTCACACCTGCCCTGTTTGCCCGGTATCCCTCTTTGGAGGCCTTTGCCGAGGCGGATGTTTTGGAAGTAGAACGCTATGTTCACTCCTGCGGGTTTTTCAAGCACAAGGCGGCGGACATCGTCGATGCCTGCAAAATGCTCCGCGACAGCTACGGCGGGAAAGTCCCCGACACGATGGAGGCGCTTTTGAAGCTGCCCGGCGTCGGCAGAAAAACTGCAAATCTCCTGCTCGGAGACATCTACGGAAAAGAAGCCTATGTCTGCGACACCCACTGCATCCGCATTGCCGGAAAGCTGGGACTGACCGACGGCACAAAAGATCCCGTGAAATGTGAGATGCAGCTGCGCGAGGTACTGCCGCCCGAGGAATCGTCTTCATTCTGCCACCGCATCGTTCTGCACGGAAGAGCCGTCTGCACCGCACGTAATCCCGGCTGTGAAGCTTGCATACTTGCCCCGTTTTGTAAAAGTTTCGCCGGAAAATGAGTTTTCCTGTTGACTTTTCACAGTTCTATGTTATAATTTCACTTGCACAACCGAATAACCTTATCAAGAGTGGTGGAGGGACCGGCCCTGTGAAGCCCGACAACCTGCGAAAGCAAGGTGCCAATTCCGGCGGTTAAAAATCGACAGATGAGGAAAGCGAATTTTCAAGCACTCTGTCAATGCAGAGTGCTTTTTTTGCCCCTCGAAAGAAAGGAAATGACTATGCAAAAGCGAATCTTTACCTCTGAGTCCGTTACAGAAGGACATCCCGACAAAGTATGCGACCAGATCTCCGACGGCGTTCTGGACGCGATTTTAGCCAATGACCCGATGGCACGCGTGGCCTGCGAATGTGCCACCACGACCGGCATGGTGCTGGTCATGGGCGAAATTTCCACCGAGACCTATGTAGACATCGCCAAGGTTGCAAGAGATACCATCTGCAAAATCGGCTATAACTCCGCAGATGCAGGCTTCAACGGCAACACCTGTGCGGTGCTGACCGCAATCGACGAGCAGTCCGGCGACATTGCCATGGGCGTCAACAACTCCTACGACGACGCTGACACCAACGGTGCAGGCGACCAGGGCATGATGTTCGGCTTTGCCTGCGACGAAACAGACGAGCTGATGCCCGCACCCATCTCCTACGCACACAATCTGACCAAGGCACTGACCGCCGCAAGAAAGAACGATGTTCTTCCCTGGCTGCGTCCGGACGGCAAGAGCCAGGTTTCCGTTCAGTACGGCGATGACGGCAGCGTAGAGCGCATCGACACCGTTGTTGTCTCCACGCAGCACGCAGATTGGATTGGCATTGATGAGCTGCGCGAGGCAGTCGTAGAGACCATCATCAAGCCCAATCTTCCCTCCCGTCTGATCGACGGCAATACTAAGTTTTATGTAAACCCGACCGGCCGTTTCGTCATCGGCGGCCCCGTCGGCGACTCCGGCCTGACCGGCAGAAAGATCATCGTTGACACCTACGGCGGCTATGCCTCCCACGGCGGCGGCGCCTTCTCCGGCAAGGACCCCACCAAGGTCGACCGCTCGGCAGCCTACATGGCAAGATATGTTGCGAAGAACATCGTTGCAGCAGGCTTAGCGAAGAAGTGCCAGATCGAGCTTGCATACGCCATCGGCGTTGCACAGCCTGTGTCCGTCCTCGTTGAGACCTTCGGCACCGGCAAGCTCTCCGACCTGCGCCTGTCCGAGATCGTCCGTGAGGTCTTCGACCTGCGCCCGGCCTCCATCATCCGCACGCTTGACCTTCGCAGGCCCATCTATCAGCAGACCGCTTCCTACGGTCATTTCGGCAGAAACGACCTTGACCTGCCCTGGGAACATCTGGACAAGACCGACGACCTGTTAGCAAAAGCGTAAGCAATGACGATTTGCTGATTTGATTATCCCGGATTATGTAAACGACCCTGCCGAGACTCGGCAGGGTCGTTTTTTATTCCTTTCGATTCGATATGCGCTGTGCGCAAGATTGCCACGCTCACTTTGCTGCAATGACACGTACGGATGAGAGCGCGATAAACACAGATTTATATGCGCTAGGGGTGCTACCCTCGTGTGCGCCCGCTTGTGCGATAATCGGGTGCATACATTGCGGCGCATCAAGGATGCTGCGCCCTACAGGTGCGGAGATAAACAGAAATTCAGCGCACCGTTTGAACGGCTCCCCTTGTCAGGGGAGCTGTCACGC
>JAKSPM010000091.1 GCA_024404825.1 Clostridia bacterium | reverse complement strand
GCTCGACAGCTTCTCCTCAAGGAGAAGCCTTTTCAAAGTGTAAATTTCTGTTTACCAGTCTGTTTTGTTGTGCTTTGTGCAGGACTTTCGGGCTGTTTATTCTCCGAGAAAAAAACCGTGGCGCACGTAAGGGTGCGCCACGAGGGGTGTTAATCGTTCGGCAAAACGATCTGCCGTTTTCCTTTCAGCTTTTCCCGGGAAAACTCCTGAAACAGCTCCGGGAGGCTGATCGGCTCTTTTTTGTCGATCAGGCCGCTTGCGGATGCAAGCTGACCGAAAATGTCCTTCGGCGTGCAAACCGTGCGCAGGTAGCCGAGGTCTAAAGCGCGGTCGCGTTTGGAAAGGCGCACGCCGCTTTCCGTCACAAGCAGCGGTACGTGGGAAAACTGCGGTGCGGGAAAGTCGAGAAGCTCATACAAATAGAGCTGACGCGGGGTAGAGGACAGCAGATCACTTCCGCGCACGACCTCGGTAATGCCGTTCGCGTAGTCGTCGGTGACGACGGCGAGCTGATAGGCATAGACGCCGTCCGAGCGGCGGATGATAAAATCTCCGCAGTCCTTTGCTAAATTCTCCCGATATTCGCCCTGCAAGCCGTCTGTAAAGGCGAATTCCCTGTCCGGCACTTCGATCCGCCATGCGGGTTTGCGTGTTTGCAGTGCTTTCGCTTCCGGGGAAAGCACTCTGCACCGCCCGGAATAGATGGGGTTGCCGTCCGAGGCATGGGGCGCGGAGGCGTCGTGCAGCTCGTTTCTCGTGCAGTAGCAGGGGTAGACGAGCCCTTTTTGCGCCAGACGTTCAAACTGCTCGCGATAGGCTTCGCTTCGCTGAGACTGCGGAATTGCTTCTTCGTCCCAGTCGAGCCCGAGCCAGAGAAGATCGTCCTTGAGCTGTTCGGCATAGGCGCTTTTGCAGCGATCTGGGTCGAGATCTTCGATACGAAGCACCATCGCCCCGTCCTGTGTGCGGACGCAGAGCCAGGAGATCAGTGCAGAAAATACATTTCCGAGGTGCATCCTGCCTGAGGGGCTGGGTGCGAACCGACCTTTCATCATACGCACCTGCCTTATTGCTTGCGCCAGGTGGAGGGCGACATGGCGATCACCAGGGGATAGAGCTCCAGGCGTCCGAGCAGCATCGCAAGCGAAAGCACGACCTTGGAGAAAATCGAATAGCCTGCAAAGCTCTCTGCAACATTGCGGAAGCCTGTGCCGAGGCCGGGGCCGATGTTATTGAAGCAGGAAACGGCGGCGGAGAGGTTGGTTTCGATATCGTAATTTGCAGAAACCTTCGGGTCAAAGCTCAAAATCAAAAATACAAACGCAAGAATTCCGGCGTAAAGCGCAAAATAGACGCAAACGCTGATAAGGGTCTTGACCTCCACGGGCTTGCCTTCAAAGTTGACCGCGGAGACAGAGCGCGGATGGAGCATATGCTTGATCTCGCGGCGGATCATCTTGAACAGCAGCATCACGCGGGAAACCTTCAGCCCGCCCGCGGTAGAGCCGCCGCAGGCACCCATGAGCATCAGCAGCAGGAGGATCGTTTTAGAGAGGGTCGGCCATTCGTTGATGTTCGTTGTAACAAAGCCGGTGGTCGTAATGATCGAGGCGACCTGGAACGAGGAGGTGCGGATGCACTCAGCGACATTCTGATACAGCGGAAGGATGTTGATACAGATGATCGCGGAGGCGATGAGGAAGGCGCAGAGGTAGGTCCAAAGCTCCTCACTCTTGAATACCGGGCGGAATCTGCGGATCAGGAGCAGGTAGTAAAGGTTGAAGTTGATACCGAACAGCAGCATGAAGATCGTAACGACCCACTGAATATAGGGCGAATACCCGCCGATACTGCTGTTTCTGACACCGAAGCCGCCGGTGCCTGCCGTGCCGAAGCTATGAACAATGCTTTCAAACAGATTCATCCCGCCGCACAGGAGCAAAATTGCCTCCGATACGGTCAGAAACAGATAAATCAGATAGAGGATCTTTGCAGTGTCGCGCAGACGCGGGACGAGCTTGCCGACAACGGGGCCGGGCATCTCCGCACGCATGATGTGGATGTTGCGGCCGGAGACCGAGGGAACGATCGCCATGATGAACACAAGAACGCCCATACCGCCGATCCAGTGGGTAAAGCTGCGCCAGAACTGGAGCGAATGGCTCATTTTTTCAACATCGGTCAGGATGGACGCGCCGGTGGTCGTAAAGCCGCTGACGGTTTCAAAGAAGGCATCGGCGTAGGACTTGATCTCACCGGTGAGCACAAAAGGCAGCGCACCGATCAGGGAAACGACGATCCACGCAAGCGCAACGATCAGAAAGCCGTCCTTGGCAAAAATCACATGATCCTTCGGCTTGCACAGAAAACTGAGCCCGAGCCCGAGCACAAGCGCAATGCCGATGGTGAGAAGAAACGCGGGGATACAGTTTTGATCGCGGTAGATCAGCGCAACGATCAGAGGCAGAACGAGAAGCCCGCCCTCCATTGCAATGATCTGCCCGGTCATATGGAAGACCATTTTGCGGTTCATAGTTGTCACTCCGTTGAAAGAGACGTTATTTGATGATGTCGGAAAGATCCTGTAATCTGTGGCTTGCGGCCAGCACGATGACCTTGTCGCCGGGAAGCATGACGTCCATGCCTCCGGGGATGATGGTATCATGCCCGCGGATGATGCCGGCGATCAGGGTGTTGGGCTTGAGCTTGAGATCCTTCAGGGCGATGCCGGTCAGCCGGGAGTCCTGCCCGACATGGAATTCCAGCGCCTCTGCTTTGTCGTCCATCAGCTTGTAGAGGGTCTCCACGCTGCTGCCGAGGGAGTTTTGCAGGGCGCGGGCATACTGCACAAGAATGTCGGAGATCAGCTTCTTCGGCGAAACGATGCAGTCCAGACCGAGGTTTCCCGCCATGGAGGCAAGCTCGTTGCGGTTGACCTTGGAAATGACCTTCGGCACATTCTGCGAGGCGGCGAAGATAGAGATCAGGATGTTCTCCTCGTCCATGCCGGTCAGGGAAACAAAGGCGTCGGTATCGGCGATGCCTTCTTCCATCAGCACCTCCTGTTGTGCGCCGTTGCCGTTGATGATAACTGCCTTGGGAAGCGCTTCACACAGCGTATGGCAGTGCTGCTTGTCCTGCTCGATGATCTTGACGGAGGT
Organism: Clostridia bacterium; assembly: GCA_024404825.1. GTDB lineage: Bacteria > Bacillota > Clostridia > Oscillospirales > Oscillospiraceae > JAKSPM01. Next base: position 2,537 of record JAKSPM010000091.1, on the reverse strand, counting down.
ACCGGCAGCGATCAGAAGCTGGGCAAGATAGAACGCGGTCTTGCTGCCGCCGAGGATCATGACGTTTTTCGCGCCCTTGCGCAGAAGCCCAAAGCTCTTTAAGAAGCTTTGCAGCTCGCTCGGCTTTGCGGCAACACCGATGTGGTCGCCGCCCTTTAAGACGAAATTGCCGTCGGGGATGTAGACATCATTCCCGCGTCCGACAACGCCGATCAGAACTTTTGCCTGATTCTTCGTGCGCAGCTCGGAGAGCCTGACACCGTCAAGCGGGGAGTCGGCTGCCAGACGCAGCTCGATCAACTCAAAATTCTGCCGGGCGAAGGTCTCGATTTTGAGCGCCGTCGGGAATTTGAGGAGATTGAACAGCTCCTGTGCTGCGAACAGCTCAGGATTGATCGACATGGAAAGCCCCAGATGCTCCCGCATGAAGCCAAGACCCTGGTCGTTATATTCGGGGTTGCGGATTCTTGCGATCGTGTGCTTGGCGCCCATCTTTTTGGCGAGAAAGCAGCAGAGCATATTCAGCTCATCGGAATTGGTGACTGCAACAAGCAGCTCTGCTTTTTCTACGCTTGCTTCGGCGAGGGTATCATAGTCCGCACCGTTGCCGCAGACGCCCATAACATCATAGATGTCAGTGATTTCGGAGATCAGTCTGTTATTGTTATCAATGGCGGTGACATCATGCCCCTCTGCAACCAAAGAAGAAATAATGGTAACGCCGATTTTGCCGCAGCCGACAACAATAATGTTCATAAGCATCCCTCACATGAATGGTTTTTACTCAACCTTGTAATATTACCATATTTGTCCTGATTTTGCAACTGAAACCGTACATTTTCGTGCGCTTTCGGAAAACGGTTGAAAGGGGAAAGCGGTTGTGGTATACTGAAAAGCGAAAAATCTCGAATTTCGGGAGGCATACCATGAAAAAAACACTGATAACACGTATCGTCGCAATGCTTTTGATGCTCTGTCTGCTTGCGGGCAACGTCTTTGCCGCCACCGGAACGGTGCGGTCGAACACCGGCACCCGTCATGCCCTCTGCACCGAATTGAGCGAGCAGGCAAAGGCCTACTATACCGGCGATTATCGAATCGAAAAGCTATGCTCCCTTCCCGGTGTCAATGCACCCAAGGACAGCTGGGCAGCCACGCAGAACAACCCGCTGTATACCGCGCTGCAGACGCTGATGAGCGAAACGCAGGTCAACACCATTTCCTATAACAGCCTGCCCAATTACTGGCGCAGCACCGATACATCCAATGACGCGAACAGCTATCTGTTTTTCTATGCGGATGTCGATGAAAAAAACAGCGGCTTCACCATGAACCGCGAACATATCTGGTGCAAATCCAACGCCTCGTTCTATCAGCTTGGCGGCGGCTGTGACCTGCATCATCTGCGCCCGTCGATCAACTTTGTCAATGCGGCGAAAAACTACTATACCTTCGGCAATGTCAAGGGCGTCTATGATGATGCCAAGGCCACAAAGGTCGGAAATGCCGAGGTCTGCTGGCAGAGCGACAAAAAGGAAATGTTTGAGGTCAAGGATGATGTCAAAGGTGACGTTGCAAGGATCCTTCTGTATGTCTACTGCCGCTGGGCGCAGCCGAATCTGTATTCTAATGTTGCGCAGTCCAAGCTGCCGCCGATGGACAAGGACGATGAAGCAAACTACGGCCAGAAGGTCGTGGAAAACCTCGATACCCTGCTTTCGTGGATGGAGCTCGACCCCGTAGACGAATGGGAAATGGGTCGCAATGACCAGTGCGAGAACGCACAGGGCAACCGCAACGTGTTCATTGACTATCCCGAGCTTGCCTATCTGATGTTCGGCAGGGAAGTGCCCTCCGACATGAAGACCCCCTCCGGCATTGCCCAAAACGGCATTCCGACCTATTGCCCCTCCGAAAAGTATACCGATGTGCCTGCTGAAGGCGACTGGGCACACGCAGGCATCGACTTCGTCATTGACCGCGGCATTATGGGCAGCACCAAGACCGATGCGCTGACCTTTGAGCCGAAAACCGCCTGCAGCCGTTCCATGATCGTCTCCATGCTGTACCGCCTTGCCGGAAGCCCGCAGACGGTCTTTGAGGGCAGATTCTCCGATGTTGCGCCGGGTCAGTGGTATTCTGCCGCTGTCATTTGGGCATATCATAATAACATTGTCAAGGGCTATGACAACGGCCATTTCGGCCCGAACGATCTTGTCACCCGTGAGCAGCTTGCCGTCATTCTGAAAGCCTATACGGAATTCAAAAATCTGCCGACAGACGGCAGAGCCAGCCTTGCCGATTTCCCGGATGAAGAAAAGGTTACATGGTCGCGTGATGCTGTCCGCTGGGCAGTTGCCGAAAAACTGATCTCCGGCAAATCAAACAACGGCCAGACCGTCCTCGACCCGCAGGGCAAGGCATCAAGAGCCGAAGTCGCCTCCATCCTGATGCGCTTCATTGAGAATGTCGTTTCGTAGGGAGAGCATCACTCGCCAGCCCGTGCGATAAACACAAAGAGAAATAAGCAGGAACAA
>JAKSPM010000090.1 GCA_024404825.1 Clostridia bacterium | reverse complement strand
TTAAAATATTATATAAAAAAATAACGCTCCTGACAAGGGGAGCTTACCCAAAATCAATAAATAATTGTTTATCGCACCAACCGTAGGGCACGGTCTTGACCGTGCCGCTCGCGCGCAGCGCATATCGAATCGAAAGATATATCGAGTAACACATATCGAACGCAAAGCGTATATCGAGCCCCTTTTTCCGGCGCTATCCCGGATGTTGCGCCCTACGTTGCGGGCGCACACATAGGTGCGCCCCTACCGCATATAAATTATTGTTTATCACCGCATCCGTAGGGGCGAGCATCTCATCCGGCCGCTTAATAACAAAGGGCTTTCGGCGCGATGAGGGCATCGCGCCCTACGACTCAAAAGAACGTTAAATTTCTGTTGATTTCCCCTTTACAATTATAAAATAATGGGGTATGATATATTTATGGAAGGAGGTCGATTCTTTTGGACGGCAATACCATCAAGTTTATGGTCCCGGCAGAAAATGAAGACGAAATGAAAAAGATCCTTACCTCTGTCTATCATTCTCTGAGCGAAAAAGGCTATAATCCCATCAACCAGCTGGTCGGTTATATTCTTTCCGAGGATCCGACCTATATCACCAACTACAATAACGCCCGCAGTGAGATCGTGAAGATCGATCGCGATGATCTGCTCCAGGCGCTTGTCCGTCATTATCTGTTTGACTGACGCAATGATTTTTCGGGAGGCTTTGCTTGCTGGGTAAAGCCTCCTTTTTGTACCTTGCCAATTTCATATGGATCCGATTTTTCAACATCCGCATGACTTGAGCCAAAGGCGTAGCACAGGTAAAAAATTACAATTTTCGAAAAAATGGCGAAACACTATTGACAACGCCATGACAATGTGTTACAATTTGGTTACATTTTAATCAGGAGGAATTCTATGTCTGATAAAAATGAAGTTCTCATGTACAAGGGTCACCCCTTAATGAGAAAGGACAATCTGGTATACTACGGCTCCATGGCCGACAAATACATCGTAATGCTTCAGATTCTGGAGACCAAAAAGGTCGGCGATCTTGACTCTGCAACGCGCGTTTCCGTTCAGCTCCAGCTGACCGATCCCGCAGCAAAATCCAAGGACAGAATCGTAAAAGAGAGTGAAAAAGACGGCTTCTACACGGCATTGGATGTTGGCTGTGTGTGGCTTGAACGTGCACTGAAAGCAAAGTAAGTTTTGAACGGAGGATCCATATGAAACGTTATTTTAAGATTATGCTTCTTGTGATCGTAGCAGTCATTACTCTGACCTGCCTTGCGACATCTTCCGAAGCTACCGAAATGAAAACCATGATCGGCATCGTCAATTGCAGCGGCCTTCGCCTGCGTGCAAAGCCCAATACCGATGCTTCGATCATCTCCACCGCCTCCTACGGCGATAATGTTGTTATCATCCGCAAGACCGGTGACTGGTACCTGGTGAACTACAACCTCGACATCGGCTATATGTACGCCGACTACCTGAACACCAAGGAACGCGAAAATGTTGACCTCGGCTACGGCTCGATCGACCCTGCTGTGTGCAATATGCGCAGCACTCCGGCAACCTCCGGCAGCCTGGTTTCTCAGGTTCGCAGCGGCGAGAAGGTTTACATCTTCGGCTTCAACTGCGGCTGGTACAAGTGCAAGTACAACGGCAACATCGGCTACATCCGTTCTGACCTTGTCACCCTGCTTGAAAAACCCTATTGCAACAGCGGCAGCAAGGGCGGCTCGGGTTCCGGATCCGGTTCCGACTCCGGCTCCACGTCTCTCGGCCAGCAGATCGCAAACTACGCACAGGGCTACCTCGGCTATCCGTACGTTTGGGGCGGCAACGGCCCGAACAGCTTCGACTGCTCCGGCTTTGTCAAGTATGTCTACGCGCAATACGGTATCACCATCAACCGTACTGCGACTGCACAGATGTCGAACGGCTATTCCGTTTCCAGGGATAACCTGAAACCCGGCGACCTGGTCTTCTTCTACGGCGACGGCGGCATCGGCCATGTCGGTATGTACATAGGCAATAACAAATTCATCCACGCTTCCAACCCCACCAACGGCGTTATCATCACAGACCTGTCTGTTTCCTGGTATGCAAACCGCTATGCGGGCGCAAGAAGAATCGTCGGATAATCAAAAAACATAAAAAAGACGCAGAAGGCAAAAGCCTTCTGCGTCTTTTTATTCCTCGCATATTTCGTTATAATAGCAGGCGTATGCGGTGGAAACATAGTCAAATTTCCAAACATAAATGATTACAGAGAAGATCTCGCCGAGCAGGAACGCCGAAAACGCCTGTATGCCATCGGGAATCTTTGCCAGCGCCGGAACAGACAACATGGGGATCGCGAAAATAAAATAGGGGAGCAGGCTTGCCAAAAGCGGGAACCAAAGGAAATACAGGTCAAAGAGGAACAGGTCTTTCCGCTTCCCGCGCGTAAGGCGCCGTGTCTGCCGGAAGCAGTGAAACAGGGAAAGCTCCGGCTTGTCATAGAGTACAAACCATAGGGGACGGTACATACACAGCACGTATATGATGCAGAAGACGTCAAGCGCAAACAGCAGCACCGAGACCATGGCACCGAGCACAGCAAGCGCAGCGGCTGCAGTCAGAAACAGCGTAATGAGAAGCGCGGCGGCAAATGAGCGCAGCGGTGAACGGAACGGCGCAAGGGTATCGGAAAAACAGGCTTGACTGCTGCGGCTGACCGCAAGCGCATAGTTTCGGTAGCCGCTGCATACCGCAATAAATACGGCAAGGAAAATCAAAAAGCCGAATACTGCCGCGACAAGATAGCCGGACGGGATGGACTTGTCGATCTGTGCCTGCTCCGGCAGCAGCCAAACAATAAAGTCCGGAAAATAGAGCAGCAGAGCATGGAACACCGTGATGAGCAAGGCATAAAGAAGTGTAGCCTTCTTTGTGGAGCGCACGGTGTTTTTTACGCATCCGTAAGCCGCCAGTGTTTCCTGTTTGAACATGGCTTATGCTTTCAGGCTTTGGGTAAAGGCGGCGGGATCATCTGCCTTGAAATAGGCGCTGCCTGCGACCAGAACATTGGCACCGTTACGGATGCAGACCTTGCCGGTCTTTTCGTTCACACCGCCGTCGACCTCCAACTCGCAGCCGGGATTCATTTCGTCAATGTAGGCGCGAATGGTTTTGAGCTTGGGCATCATGTCCTCCATGAAGCTCTGACCGCCGAAGCCGGGCTCCACGGTCATCACAAGGATCAAATCGCAGTAGGGAAGATAGGGAAGCACAGCCTCTGCCGGTGTCTTCGGCTTGACAGAGATCGCGGCCTTGACGCCGTGCTCTCGGATCTTTTTGAGTGCGGCAAGGGTGTTTTCCTCAGTGTCGGCCTCCACATGGAGCGTCAGAATATCGGCGCCTGCTTTGCAGAAATCGTCCACATAGCGAAGCGGACGATCAATCATCAGATGGACGTCCAGAGGAAGGTCGGTGATCTTGCGGATGGCGGCGACCACGGGAATTCCGATCGTGATATTCGGCACAAACAGACCATCCATAACATCGACATGAACATAATCAACACCGGCTTCGCGCAAAGCGCGAATGTCGCGCTCCAAATTGACAAAATCGGCGGAAAGGATCGAGGGAGCGACCTTTATCATAAAAATTACCTCCAAAAAGACAGGCGCAGGATCAGGAAACTGCGCATACTATGTATCAGACGGTCGAAAGACCGTCATCTGCTGCCGCGACTCGGGTGGGAAAGCTCCCGCACGCAGATAGGGTCGCGTTTTGATAGGGCGTGTCGGAGACGGATGACACCGTGAGAACAAGCAAAACCTCATTTATTTTAATGAGAAGCGGCTTTGTTTTTCCGGTGCTGTCATGTTTGCGGCACGCCCACTTGTGGTTTTTACACCATTTATCATATCTTTTTGTTCGCATAATGTCAATTCCACCTGCAAAAATACTTTTTCAGCTCTGCGCCGTGTAAATGAATTGATGCTTAGCGCGCCGACTTTTATAGCCTTCCCTTGTCGGGAGATAGCCAGCCGGAGGGGTAGGCACGAAAAAACTTGCAATTTCCGGGAAATCTGATACCATAAAATTATCTATAAACGACCATAGGAGCCATATCAGATGTACTATCTTACAGACGACGGCAAGACAACGCTGTACCGACAGCTTTATAATGTCCTGCGCGAGAAAATCATATCCGGCGAACAGAAAGCCGGCACGAAGCTTCCGTCCAAGCGTGCCATGGCGGCGCAGACGGGCGTGAGCGTCAATACTGTGGACAGCGCTTATGCACAGCTTGTTTCCGAGGGCTATGTTTCAGTCAAGCCGAAAAGCGGCTATACCGTCTGCCGGATCGACCCGGTGCAGAGTGTCCGTTTGACAAAGGCCGTCCTTCCCGAAAAAAAGCCGGAGCCGACGTGCTATGCGGTGGATTTTGACCCCTCGAGGCCGGCAGTTGACCGCTTCCCGCAGTCCGTCTGGCAGCGGCTCAGCTCGCAGGTCTGCGCAAGTGCAGACTGGCTTCTGTCCGGACCAAGGCAGGGAGACCTTGCGCTTCGGCAGGCTGTCGCGGCTTATCTGGCATCGTCCCGCGATGTGCATACCCGTCCGGAAAATATCATCATCGGCAGCGGCACGCAGTCGCTTCTTACCATGCTTGCCCTGCTTCTGGAGAACCGCTATACCTTCGCCTTTGAGGATCCGGTCTATCACCGCTGCGCGGAGCTGTTTGCCCGCATCGGGCATCCGACCCTTTCCGTGGCGGTGGATAAGCAGGGCGTCTGTCTGGATCCGATCGGAGATCTTTCCCCGGCACTTCTTTATACAACGCCCTCCCATCAGTTCCCCCTCGGGATCTGTATGCCGATGCAGCGCCGTGTGAAGCTGCTCAACTGGTGCGCTGCGGCGGATGACCGCTACCTGATCGAGGACGACTATGACTCCGAGCTGCGCTATGACGCAAGACCTGTCCCGTCGCTGTTCTCTGCCGACCGCAATGACCGTGTGATCTACCTCGGTACATTTTCAAGTACTGTCTCTCCGGCGCTTCGCGTGGGATATATGGTGCTGCCCGAGCGCCTGCGTTCGCTGTATATGGAAAGTCCGCTCCCGCTTTCGTGCAATGTTCCGGTGTCGGAGCAGATGGTGCTGACGCGCTTTTTGATCGAGGGTTATTTTGAGAAGCATTTGAATCGCCTGCGTACCTACTACCGCAAACAGCGTGGCTTTTTGCTGGAGGAGCTGCAATGCTTCGGCGGCATGGTAGAACCGATCGGGGAGGCCGCCGGCAGCCATCTGACGGTCAAGGTGAAAAACGGAATGAAGGAAACGGCACTGCTCCAAAGTGCCGCAGCCGAAGGCGTAAGAGTCTATCCGATCAGCCCGTATTTTTCAGGCCAGATGCCGCAAAAATATGCAGGCAAGGTGCTTTTAGGCTTCGGCGGTCTGTCGCGCGAAGAAATCCGCGATGGCGTTGCACGGCTTTACCGTGCCTGGGCAAAGCGGTAATCATCTCCGGAATATTCTCTTTTCTTCGTGGGAAACTAGAACTATCCCGAAAGAAGGAGGAGAAATCATGGATTATAACAAGAACGCAAACAAGAGCATCGAATGTTCTGTCTTCCAGTGCAAGCATCATTGCTGCTGCGATAATTTCTGCGCCCTGGACAGAATCAAGGTCGGTACCCACGAATCTGACCCGACGGTCAATCAGTGCACCGACTGTGAGTCCTTCGAAAGAAAGTAAT
>JAKSPM010000009.1 GCA_024404825.1 Clostridia bacterium | reverse complement strand
GCAGACGAAACAAATCATCTTAATTGAATACAGGCTTTCCTGACCGCCTCCAAAAGCGCGTCACACTCTTCCTGCGTGGTAAACCGCGAAGAAGAGGCGCGGACGCTTCCGTCAATGAGCTCCGGAGCGATTTTGCAGGCCTCCAGTACATGGCTTCTGTGCCCTTTGGAGCAGGCAGAGCCTGCCGAGACATAAACGCCCTGATCCTGCAGGCAGTTGATCAGTCCCTGCGAGCGGATACCCGGCACGGAGAAGTTCACGATATGCGGCGCTTCCTGCGCACCGAGGAGCACAACGCCGTCGATTTCGGAAAGACCCGCCTGTAAATATTCCTTCAAACGGTTTTCTTCAGCTAAATCCTGCCGCAGGGTGGGGAAGGCCTCTTTGCAGGCTGCGCCGAAGGAAAGAATCGCCGGGGTCGGCTCGGTGCCGCTGCGGTAATCCAGTTCTTGCCCGCCGCCGTGCAGATAGGGGGGAAGGGAAAGACCCTTGCGGATATAGAGCGCACCCACGCCCTTGAGCGCGTGTACCTTGTGGCCGGAAACGGAGATCAGGTCAGCACCCAGTGTCTTTGCGCGGAACGGCACCTTCAAAAAGCCCTGCACCGCATCCGTGTGGAACAGCGCATTGGGGCAGAGCCTGTGGGTCAGCTTCGCCATGCGCTCGATGGGCATGACCGCGCCCGTTTCGTTGTTGACCATCATGACGGACACGAGGATCGTATCGGGGCGAAGCGCCTGCTGTAAAGCCTCTAAAGTGATCCTGCCATCGTTGTCAGGGGCAAGATAAGTCACCTCAAAGCCGCGTTCTTCCAGTTTTTTCATTGGGTGCAGTACCGCATGATGTTCTACGCTTGTTGTGATGATGTGCTTGCCGCGTTTTTGCAGACGCTCGGCGCTTGAAAAAATCGCCCAGTTGTCTGCTTCGGTACCGCCGGAGGTGAAAAACACACGGTCATCCTCGGCACCCAAAGCGTTTGCCACGGCGAGCCGTGCCTCCTTGAGCCGCCGGGAGGCTCTAATCCCGAGATTATGCACGGAGGACGGATTTCCCCAGTCCTCCAGCATGGCTGTTGTTACGGCCTCCACAGCCGCCTCGGACGGCTTTGTGGTGGCGGAGTTGTCAAAATATGCGATCATGGTATTCCTTCTTTATTTTCCGACGCAGAAGCGTTCAAAAATGCGATTTGTGATATCCTCACGCACCGTTCGTCCGGTCATTTCCCCGAGGCAGACCATGCAGGATTCCACATCCATCAGTACGGCGTCAGGGGTCAGACCTGCCTGCAAAGCATCGCGGGCAGAAGAGGCCGCTTCCAGTGCGCGCGAGACGGCATCGACCTGACGCACGTTTGTCAGAATACTGCCGTCACAGCACAGACCGTCCGTATACATGGATGCGATCAAGGCGTCCAGGCGATCAAGCCCGGTGCCGTCCTTCGCAGAAATTTCAATGACGTGTTCAAAGGGCAGATCGTCTGCAAAAACACATTGTGCCAGGTCTGATTTGTTGATAAGTCCGATCTTGTTTTCGGCAGACATCGCGTCACGGATGGCACGCTCGTCCTCATCATTCAAGGGCTGTGAGCCGTCGCAGACAAAGAGCACAAGGTCGGCATCCTTTGCCGCCTGTTCGCTCCGCGCCACGCCCATGGCCTCAATTTGGTCAGAAGTGTCGCGGATGCCTGCCGTGTCGATGAGCCGAAGCACCGTCCCGCCGAAGCGGACTGCTTCTTCCACGGTGTCGCGGGTCGTGCCGGCAATGTCTGTCACGATCACACGCTCATAGCCTGCCAGGGCATTGAGCAAGCTGGATTTGCCGACGTTCGGGCGGCCGAGGATTGCGGCACGCACGCCGTTTTTCAGGAGCTTTCCGCGTTCAAAGCTGCCCCGCATTGCCGTCAGCTGTGCAATGATATCCTCTAAGGAGGTCAAAAAGTCCTGCAGACGGAAGTCGGGAATTTCCTCGTCGGGGTAGTCTACCACGGCTTGGAAATGGCTGCAGATATCCACCATCCGATCATAGATGGGGTCAATGCGCGCACGCAGTGCCCCGCCGACCTGCATGGCGGCGTTTGCCGCGGCATCGGCGGTCTCCGATTCGATCAGATCGATCACGGCCTCGGCCTGTGTCAGATCCATCCGCCCGTTGAAAAACGCGCGTTTGGTAAATTCTCCCGGGCCTGCCTGACGGCAGCCGGCCGCAAAAAGAGCCTCTAAGCCTGCAGCCAGCACGGCAGGGGAGCCGTGGCAGTGGAATTCGACCGTGTCCTCGCCCGTGTAGGTGTTCGGTGCGCGGGAATAGACGACCATTGCCTGGTCGATCATCCGTCCGAGCGTATCGTGGAGCGTTCCGAGGCAGAGCTTTCTGTTCGGCAGAGCTTCGATTTTCGCTCCGGAGCAGGTCGAAAAGACCTTTCCTGCGGCCTGTGCACAGCCCTCGCCGGACATACGCAAAATGCCGATGGCACCCATCTGCCTACCGGTGGAGATGGCCGCAATGATGTCAGACACGGAAAACCCTTCTTTCCTTTTTCAGTGTTATCATCTTATCATGCCGCACGGGAAAAAGCAATCATTCGGGCGGCAGGCTTCGCGAAAAAACTGCACAAATCGGGGAAATAGCGGGTGCAATTTTCCGCAAAGTGTGATACACTAATAACGATTTTTCAAGAAAGGAGGCGGCAGTGTGTACTGTTTGCTTTTTGCATTTTGGCTTGTGCTGAACGGAAAACTGACCTTAGAAGTGATTCTGCTCGGCCTGGCACTCACGGCGGCGCTTGGCGTTTTGCTGTTTGCGCTGTTTTCCTATACGCCGCGGCGCGAATGGAAGCTGCTGAAAAAGATCCCGCTCTTCGTTTGTTACCTGCTTGTCCTTCTTTGGGAAATCATTAAGGCCAATGTTACGATGTTTGCCTTTATTCTGAATGAACGCAAGACGATCGAGCCGACCCTCGTGACCTTTCAGACCGACCTCAAAACAAAGCTCGGCCGCTTTATCCTTGCCAATTCCATCACCCTGACCCCCGGAACGATCACGGTACGCATGGAGGGCGACAAGCTCACGGTACACTGTCTCAGGCGTAGCATGCTCGACACCTCAACGAACAGCACCTTTGTCCGCTGGATCAAACGACTGGAGAAATAAATGGAACGCTATTATGATATTCTGTTTCCCGTGGCGCTGATCGTGCTCGGTGCCGGCCTGCTGTTTTCCCTGATCCGGGCGATCATCGGCCCCCGGCTTGCCGACCGCATCATGGGCATCAATATGACGGGAAGCCTGAGCTCCGCCTGCCTTGCCATTCTTGCCCTTTGGTTGAAGGAAAGCTGGCTTTTGGATGTCAGCATTCTCTATTGCCTGATCAGCTTCCTGGCCGTTGTCGTGCTGGCGAAGATCAACATCGCGCAAAAGGAGGATGGCAAGCATGAATGAGACTGTCCGCTTTGTGCTTTGCGCCGTACTGCTCGGCCTCGGAGCGCTCTGTGCGCTCATCGGCATCCTCGGCGTGTTCAAATTCAAGTTCGTAATGAACCGGATGCACTGCGCCGCCATCATCGACACCATCGCGCTTGCTCTCATTTTGTCGGGGCTGATGGTCTATGGCGGCACGCGGGAATATATCCCCAAGCTTATCACAATTTTGCTCATTTTCTGGATCGGCAGTCCGATCGCCTCCCATCTGGTCGGCCGGATGGAGGTCGATACCGATGAAAATGCGCAGAAGCATATGCAAAAAGAAGGAGGAGACGAAGATGGAATTGATGGACATTTTTGAGCTGTCTTTGTTGTTGCTGCTTGTCATCTGCGGCATTTCCACCTGCGTTTCCAAGAACCTGATGGTCAGTCTGATCATCTTCATGGCGTACAGTGTAATCATGTCGATCATCTGGGCGCTTTTACAGGCACCTGACCTTGCAATTACGGAAGCGGCTGTCGGCGCGGGCATTTCCGGCGTGCTGATGTTCCTTTCCTTAAAAAAGATCCGCGACATCCGCAGAAAGGAAGCAGAGCATGAAACATAACCTGCGTAGATGGCTTGCGCAGTGGGACGCGGGAGAGCTGGATTTCACTGCAAAGACGGCATCGCCGGAGCTGCCGCAGCCGCGTGCCGAGACCGAATGGAGCAAGGAACCGGTCAGACGCCTGGAGCGTCGGCAGGCTGCTGCCTTCAACCGCATTTACCCGGTGCTTGCCGCGATTTTGTGTACGGTGATGATCGGCTTCCTGTTTTTCACCGTCAGCGAGCTTCCCGCCTTCGGCAGCAGCGATTCTCCTGCGCATAACGAGGTCACAAAGCGCTATGTTGAACAGGGCATGGCGGAGACCGGCGCGGTCAATACCGTCTCCGGCGTCATTCTGGACTACCGCGCCTTTGATACCCTGGGCGAATCCCATGTGCTCTTTACCGCAACTACGGCGGTCCTCATTCTGCTTCTTACCGCACAGGAGGAAGCGGAGCCGAAGCAGCAGCGGGAGATCATGCAGCGTGACCCGATCCTGCGCCAGACGGCAAAGATCGTTGTTCCGCTTGCCATGCTCTTCGGCATCTATGTTATTTTCAACGGCCATCTCGGCCCCGGCGGCGGCTTTGCCGGCGGCTCCGTCATAGGCGGGGCGCTGATCCTCTATGTGGTCTCATTCGGCTTTGAACGCCTCGAGAAGCTCCTGAATCTCAAAACATTCCGCATCATTGTTCTGTGCGCGCTTTGCTTTTACAGCCTTTCCAAGTGCTATTCCTTCTTCTGCGGCGCAAACGGGCTTGAAACGATTTTCTCGGCAGGTACGCCCGGACGCATTTTCTCCGCAGGGCTGATTCTGCCACTCAATATCGCAGTCGGCATCGTTGTCGCCTGTACAATGTACGGGTTTTATTCCCTGTTCAGAAGGGGGCGGATCTGATGCTGCAAAATCTTTGGGATCATCGGATCGCTTGCGCGGCGGTGGTGCTGTTTGCCATCGGCTTTGCAACCTTGCTGCTTCACCGCAACCTGATGAAAAAGATCATCGCCCTCAATATCATGGACACCGCGACCTATCTGTTTTTGACCTCCCTCGGGTATATCTCAAACAGAACTGCCTCGATCATCACGGACGGAGTGACGGAGATGGAACGTTATGTAAACCCGCTTCCCGCCGGTCTGGTGCTGACGGGCATTGTGGTTTCGGTCTCGGTCACGGCGGTCTTGCTCGGCCTGACCATCCGCCTGTATCAGCGTTATCATACGCTAAATCTCGATGAGATCTACATGATGGCGCAGCAGGAACAGGAGGAAGATACATGAGCTTTTGTGTGAATTTTCCCTTGTTCTGCGTGGTAGCGTGCCTGCTGTGCGCGGTCATTTCCTCGGTTTTGAAGGATAAGGCGGCAAGGCTCGTGTCCATGGGGTTGACGCTTGCCGTGCTTCTGTGCAATCTGTTCCTCCTCATTTACATTCTGCAGGAGGGCAGCTCTGTGACCTATCTCATGGGTCATTACCCCCATCCGTGGGGCAACGAGCTGCGCATCAGCATTTTAGAGCCGCTGTTTTGCCTTGCATTTTCCTGCGTTCTGCTTCTGTGCCTGCTTGGCGGCAGAAAGCATATCAAGGACGACCTGCGCGAGGAAAAGCGGAATCTCTATTACGTCATGGCAGACCTCGTCCTTTCTTCGCTTCTGGTGCTAAGCTATACCAACGATATTTTTACCGGCTACGTCTTCATCGAGATCTGCACGCTTTCGTCGTGTGGGCTTCTGATGATCCGGCAAATCGGCAGAACGACCCTGGCCTCCGTTCGTTATATGATCTTCAGCCTGCTCGGCTCGGGGCTGTTCCTGCTCGGCGTCGTGGTGGCCTATTCCCTCACGGGTCAGCTTTTGATGCCGAGCCTCAAGGCATCGATCGCGTCGATCTATGCATCCGGCGAATACCGTACCCCCTTAATGGCGGCAATCTGCCTGATTACCGTCGGCCTGTGTATCAAAAGCGGCCTGTTTCCGTTCCATTTTTGGATGCCCGATACCTACGGCTGCGCAACGCCGGCCTCTTCGGGAATTTTGTCCGGTCTGGTGTCCAAGGGGTATATCTTTTTCTTGCTCAAGATCATTTTTGACGTCTTCGGCACGGAGGTTTTCTATGCCAGCGGGATGCAGAATGTGCTCTATGCCTTCGGTGCCTGCGGCATCGTGGTCGGCTCCGTTTCCGCGCTGCGCGAAAATGATATTTCCCGCATGATCGCCTATTCCTCCGCCGCACAGATCGGCTATATCTATCTGGGCATCGGTATCTCCGGGAACCTCGGTGTCATTGCGGCACTGTATCACATTCTGACCCATGCAATGACGAAGCCTGCGCTGTTTTTGGCGGCGGCAAGGCTTTCGGACACGGCAGGGGGAGCGAGACGGTTTAAGGACTTACAGGGTGCCGGTTGGGCAAACCGCACGGCGGGTGCATTTTTCACCTTTGAAGCCTTCAGCATGATCGGCCTGCCGCTCACCATGGGATTCATCTCCAAGTACCTGTTTGCCCTGGCTGCCTTCCGTACCGGTGTCAGGATGATCCTGACCCTTGTGGTGCTCGCCGTGAGTACCGTGCTCAATACGCTCTATTTTGCGCGAACGGTCATCCGCCTGTATAACAAGCAGGAGACGGAGCTGAGACCCTGCCCGATGAAAAAGCAAGCCTCCTATGCGTTTGCCGCGCTGTTGCTTGCGGGCGTGAATGTCGGCTGCGGTGTGTTCGTCCGTCCGCTGCTTCATCTTCTTTCCAAGGGTGTAGACCTGTTTTGAGGTGATGTGAAATGATAAAAACGATAATGCTCTGCCTCATTTTGCTGCCGTGGGCAGCAGGGTTCTTGCTTCCCGTGCTCAAGCTCAAAAACCGCAGGGGCAAGTGTGCTTTGATCTCGGCGGTGCTTCTTTTAGAGGCAGCGGGCGCGGTCGTGATGCTTCTGCAAAAGAGTGCGGAGCTGACGCTGTTCTCCATGACGAAAACGCTGACGGTCGCCCTGCGTATGGACGGCGTTTCCAAGCTCTTTATGGCCATTGCGGCGTTCGGCTTTCTTTTGAGCGGCATCTATGCTTTCCGCTACCTGGGGCACTCGGAGCGGGAGGACAGCTTTTTCGGCTTTTTCCTGCTGTCGCTCGGTGCACTCATGGGGATGGATCTGTCTTCCAACCTCATCACGATGTACCTGTTCTTCGAGCTCATTACGCTGCTTTCCATGCCGCTCGTTCTGCATGACCGGACGGAAGAATCCATCCGCGCGGCACTCAAATATCTGTTCTATTCGATTGCGGGCGCATTTTTGGCGCTGCTTGGCATCTTCTTCCTTGCGAGATACACCACCACGCTCGATTTTGTTTCCGGCGGCAGCCTGAATATGGGAGCCGTGGCAGGTCATGAAAAGCTGCTTTTGGTCGTGATCTTCCTTGCGGTGGTCGGCTTCGGCGCAAAGGCCGGTATGTACCCTCTGCATGGCTGGCTGCCTGCGGCGCACCCGGTCGCACCCGCGCCCGCATCTGCGGTACTGTCCGGCATTATCGCAAAGGCCGGTGTGCTTGCGATCCTGCGCCTTGTGTATTTCTCGGTCGGTGCAGACTTCGTAAAAGGTACTTGGGTGCAGATGGCGTGGCTCGGTTTAGCACTTCTCACGGTCTTCATGGGCTCCATGATGGCCTACCGCGAAAAGGTCTTCAAAAAGCGCCTTGCCTATTCGTCTGTCAGTCAGATCTCCTATGTGCTGGTCGGCTTGTTCTTCCTGACGCCGGAAGCGGCTATGGGCGGCCTTCTGCACATCGCGTTCCATGCCTGCATTAAAATCTGTCTGTTCTTAGTTGCAGGCTCCTTCATTGTCAACTGCGGCAAGCACCGTGTCGATGAGCTTGCGGGCTACGGCAAGGCCATGCCGAAGACCCTGTGGTCGTTCACCCTTGCGTCTCTGGCGCTGATCGGCATTCCGCCGGCTTCCGGCTTTGTCAGCAAGTGGTATCTTGCCTCCGGTGCGCTCAATTCCGGCCTTTCGGTTTATTCCTGGCTGGCACCTGTGGTGCTGCTTGTTTCCGCCCTGCTGACAGCAGGTTATCTGCTGCCGATCACCATTCAGGGCTTCTTCCCCGGAAAGAACGTCACCATTCCCGAGAAAAACAACGAGGGAGGCATCCTCATGTGGCTGCCGATCATTGTGCTTTCGGCGGCAGCCGTTCTGCTCGGTATTCTCTCGGGCTGCTTTACAGACGCTTTCTCCGCTTTGGCAAATTCCATGTTCGGATAACAAGAGGTAATTATGCATTCGTGTGTGCTTTTGTGCGCGATCCTGCTGCCCGTAGCTGCGGCACTGCTTCTGCGCTTTTTCAAACAGAATAACGGCCGCGCGGTGCACTTATACATCGGAGCGGCGACGGTTTTGACCTCCGTGTTGGTCTGGGGCTTGATCTTGCGCTGCCCGGAAGACTCGTTCCGCCTGATCACGTTCACCGATTCTCTGACCCTGATGCTGCGCTTTGACGCTTTGGGGCGGTTCTTTGCGGGCATTGTCGCCACGCTTTGGCCGCTGACGGTGGTCTATGCGTTCGAGTATATGAAGGAGGATGCGCGTGCAAAGACCTTTTTCACCTTCTTCACCCTTGCCTACGGCGTAACGCTCGGCATCTGCATGGCGGGTAACCTCTTTACCATGTACTGCTTCTATGAGTTCTTAACGCTCACGACGGTGCCGCTTGTCATGCACCTGCAGACAAAAGCCGCCATCCGTGCGGCAAGAACGTATTTCGCGGTTTCCTTAGGCGGTGCGGCCTTTGCCTTTGCTTCGATGATCTTTCTGCTTGCCAACGGTGCAGACGGAAGCTTCGCCCTCGGCGGGCTTTTAGAGTCCTACCCCTATGCAAAGCCCTATATCACTAAGATTTTCTACTGCCTCGGCTTCTTCGGCTTCGGCGTCAAGGCGGCTCTGTTCCCGATGGACGGATGGCTGCCGAAGGCATCCGTTGCACCCACGCCCGTCACTGCACTTCTGCACGCGGTCGCCGTGGTCAAGTCCGGCGCTTTTGCTATCTTCCGCCTGACCTATTATTGCTACGGCACGGAGCTTGTGAAAGGCACCTGGGCGCAGAATGTCGTGATGGCCTTTGCCGTCTTTACCATTCTCTACGGCTCCAGCCGTGCACTCAAGGATGGCCACTGGAAGCGCCGCCTTGCATGGTCTACCGTGGGCAATCTCTCCTATATCCTCTTCGGCGCCGCCATGATGACGAAAGCCGGCTTTGCAGCGGGTCTTTTGCATATGGCCTTCCATGCCGAAATCAAGATGCTTGCCTTCTTTTGCGCGGGTGCGGTACTGCACCAAACCGGGCGCGAATATGTGCGCGACTTGGACGGCCTCGGAAAATATATGCCCTTGAGCTTTGCCTGCTTTACCGTTGCGGCGCTTGCGCTGATCGGCATCCCGCCGCTTTCGGGCTTTGTCAGCAAGTGGTATCTTCTGACGGCGGCGGCTGACAGCGAAAATATCCTTGCCTATGTCGGCGCGGGTATCCTGCTCGTTTCGGCGCTTCTGACGGCAATCTATATGCTCACCACCGTGCGCAGAGCCTGGTTTCCGGGAAAGAATACCGAAGCGTCAGGGCTTTCCGGTACCCGTGAGGCAAACCTGAAAATGACCGTTCCCATGCTGCTGCTTGCCCTTGGTATTCTGCTCACAGGCGTTTTCTCGCAGCCGATTTTGCAGGCGATCGAGCGGATCGTCGGCTTACGGTAGGGGAGGTGGCGGAATGATTCTTTTAGCAATGATCTTCCTCCCGATGGTTTCAGGCTTTGTGTGCTACGGCGTCGGCAGAAGGAGCAAACCCTGGCGCAGCCGCCTTGCCGCGATGACGGCATTTGCAGAGCTTGCCCTTGCCGTCTTTGCGGCGCTCGGTAAAAACCTCACAGCCTGCGTTCCGGCGGTCTGCGGCTTCGGCCTTCATTTGGAGCTTGACGGCTTCCGCAAGGTCTATATTCTCATCATCTGCTTCATGTGGCTGATGACTTTGATATTGTCGGATGAATATTTTGCCCATTATCATAAGCGCGGACGCTATTATTTCTTCAATCTGATGACCCTCGGCGCAACGCTTGGCGTCTTCCTTGCCTCCGACCTGTTTACGGCGCTCATTTTCTTTGAGATCATGTCGTTTACCTCCTATACCTGGGTCATTCAGGAGCAGACGGACGGCGCCATCCGCGCGGCAAACACCTATCTTGCCGTGGCCGTGATCGGCGGCCTGGCCGCCCTCATGGGGCTGTTCCTTTTGCAGAGCACCCTCGGCACAACGAAGATTTCCGAGCTTTATGCCCTTGCACAGGCCTGCGAAAGCAAGAAAACGCTCTATGTTGCAGGCGGCTGTATTCTTGCCGGCTTCGGCGCAAAGGCGGGTATGTTCCCGCTCCATATCTGGCTTCCGAAGGCACATCCGGTCGCCCCGGCACCTGCCTCGGCGCTTCTTTCGGGCGTGCTGACAAAGTCCGGTATTTGGGGCATCCTTGCCATTTCCTGCAATCTCTTCCGCTATGACAGCCGCTGGGGCACCGTGATCCTCATCCTCGGCACCGTCACCATGGTGCTCGGTGCAGTGCTTGCGCTGTTTTCCGTGGACCTCAAGCGCACGCTTGCCTGCTCCTCCATGTCGCAGATCGGCTTTATTCTTGTCGGCATTGGCATGATGGGGCTGCTCGGCGAGGAAAACGCGCTTGCCGCACGCGGTGCACTTTTGCACATGGTCAATCACTCGCTGTTCAAGTTGGTCCTGTTTATGTGCGCAGGCGTGGTATATATGAATCTGCATCAGCTCGATCTCAATGACATCCGCGGCTTCGGCCGGAAAAAGCCGCTTCTGCATCTGGCGTTTTTGCTCGGCGCGATGGGCATCGGCGGCATTCCGCTGCTGAACGGCTATGTCAGCAAGACGCTTCTGCATGAGAGCATCGTGGAGGGGATCGGCCTCGGGTATTCCCTCAAGGCTGTCGAATGGCTGTTCCTGATCTCGGGCGGCCTGACCCTTGCTTATATGACAAAGCTCTATGTCTGCCTGTTTGTTGAAAAACATCCCACAAGGCAGGCGGAATTCGATGCAAAAAAGGACTATATGAATCTCCCGAGCAGTCTTGCACTGCTTGCCTCCGCAATCCTGCTTCCTGCTTTGGGGCTGACGGCCAACCGCTCTATGAACGCGATCGCCGACCTCGGTACGGATTTCTTCCACGCAGGAGCGTTGGAACACGCCGTCCGCTATCTGTCCTTGGAAAACCTCAAGGGCGCAGCGATTTCCATCGTGATCGGCGCAGCTGTGTACTTCCTCGTGGTGCGTAAGCTCCTGGTAAAGAATGGAAATTATGTAAACCGCTGGCCGAAGTGGTTAGACCTGGAAGACCTGCTCTATCGGCCGCTGCTTCTGAAGTGGCTTCCCGCTGTGTTCGGCACCGCTGCCGCTCTGTTCGGCGAGAACAAGCTGACGAAAAAGCTCTGGCAGGGAAGTGTGAAAGCGTTCTCGTCTCTTGGAAGCCTGTTTGGCGAAAACAAGCTGACTGCACCGATTTCCAAAGCCCTTTTGCGTATCGCCGGCATCCTTTCCAGAGCCGTCTGCGACCTTGTAGATGCCCTTGTGCTGCTTCTGCGCAAGACGGTTTACCGGGAGGGCCCGCCGCAGACGGAGGATAAATATGCAAGCAGCCTATCCTACCGCTTCGGCAGACACGCGGACAACATCGCTGTCCGCCACGGCAAAGAAAATCCGGCAGAACACCGCTATGCAAGGCTGTTCTACCGGCTGCGCAAGACCTTTATCGACACGACCCACCGCCTGACGGGCAATCTTTCCTTTGCCCTGCTTGCCCTGTGTGCGGCAGCCTGTATCGTCTTTGCTTATATTCTTTTGATCCACCGATAGCGGATCTTTTGCCACATCCATGCAGTTTGAAAGACAAGAAATACACAAAGTATTCCCGTGTTTTCCAAACTTTCGCCTGTGACAAAATCTCTCGCTATCGGATCTTGCAAACTAAATCATCGTTTCAAAAAACAGTCTCCGAAAAACTTTCGGAGACTGTTTTTTGATTCAAATTCAGGGATTTGTGACCGTGCCGAGGAAGAGCGGAATCCCGCTGTCGTTGTCAATCACGGCATAGACAAACGGACGGTCAAAGGTGAGGTCGATTTCCGCCTGCGTGGGCTTAGCCATGGCTTTCGTCGTCATGCCGGTCACGGCGGCGGCAACGGTGCCTTCCTCGCCGACTTCGATCTTTGCCTTCTGGAACGCACGCTCCACATAGATGCCGAGCGTTGCATCCTCTAACAGACCGTGCAGGTCAGCGCAGTCGGCAGAGAACAGATCGCGGATGCCGAGCGCAATCAGCATGGAATTGAGCTCCGTGTCCTGTGAAATGCTGAAGCGGGGGAGCTTCAGATTCATCTTGGCCTGCGACTTCGATGCAAGAAGCGTATTCCAAAGGTCGCCGTCCAAAGACGAAACGAATGAGGCGAAATCCTCCGGCAGCAGGGCAACGAATGAGAGCTTTCCGTCATCATAGGGGAGGATGACGCCCTCTACGCCATCGGCGTGCAAATAGGTCTCTTCGCTGTTCTTCTTACTCATGAACGGCACAACAGTGGTCTGCCCATTTTGAAGGTTGAACGGCGCATCTTTGGTATTTGTCGGGGAAAACTGATTTGCCCAGGTTGCCTTGAGATAGATGGCGTTCAGCAGAACCGCAGGGCCTGCGGGCGGCTGTGTAAGCAGATTTTCGATCATTCCGTGGGTCTTATCGCTTGACCAGGAGTTGATCGCCTGCATCCCCTCGCCGGTGGCAAGCGGAACGGAGTCGATCTCGGCATCCAGAAGCGAAGTCACGGTCACACGGTAATCCTCACTGATCGCAAATGCCTCATCGGTGAATACGCCGTTAGCGATCTCCAACGAGGTCGAGCCTCCGACATCCGTCAGAGAAGAAGAGAGCGCCCGACAGAGCTCGTTAAGCTCTTCTGTTGTTCCGCCGAGCGCCTGCTGAAGCTGCGCCTTTGTCTCACCGCCTGCTGCGTTTGCCGCTAAGGTCAAACAGTAATAGACCGAAAGCGGGGAGATCACGTTGTTTTTATCCGTGTCTTCCTGCTGCAGCAGGGCAAGAGAAAAGTCAAGCAGACTGTTTTGAGACATGGTTTCCTGTTCTTTCATTTCCGGTTTCTCCTCATTTTGCATGCATGCGGACAGAATTCCGACAATCAGCGCAAAACAGATGAGCGCCGCGATTCCTCGTTTCATATGCTTCCCTCCATTTCATTGATACAGACGGGGAAAGTATGCAGAGGTTCCGTTATTTGAGGAAAATGCGCTTTCCACCCTGCCAGGCCTCTACCATGCCGATCCGCTGTGCGCTCGGTACGGCCTTCTTTAAGGCCTCAAACATTGCGTCTGCGTCCTCCGGACAAACGGCGATCAAAAGCCCGCCGGAGGTCTGAGGGTCAAACAGACAGTCGGTCAGCGCCAGCTCTACATCGCCCGCATCCACAGCCGATTCTGCAAACGTGCGGTTGCGGTACATCCCCTCAGGCAGAATGCCCATTCGGGCAAATTCCAAACTATCCGGGATGATGTCGATGTCGCCTGTTTCAATAACGGCCTCGGTGTCGCTGCCCTGCATCATTTCCAGAAGATGCCCCATGAGAGAAAAGCCCGTTACATCGGTGCAGGCATGGACGTTGAACTGTATCATCACATCGCGGGCAGCTTTGTTGAGGGTCGTCATGAGCGAAAACGCCTTGCTCATCAAGGGCTTGTCCACAAGGTCGGCCTTCGCCGCCGTTGTAAGGATGCCGATGCCGAGGGGCTTTGTCAGAAACAGCACGTCACCGGGCTTCGCACCGGAATTTGTGAGTACCTTGTCGGGATGAACAAAGCCGGTCACGGCAAGACCGTATTTCGGCTCGTCATCATAGATGCTGTGGCCGCCGGTAATTAAGGCACCCGCCTCATAGACCTTGTCATAGCCGCCGCGCAGGATCTCATGCACGGCATCCTTCGGCATATCCTTGGGCACAGCCATGATATTGAGTGCAAGCTTTGCCTCGCCACCCATTGCGTAGATGTCGGACAGCGCATTGGTCGCGGCGATCTGCCCGAAGGTGTAAGGGTCGTCTGCGATCGGCGGAAAGAAGTCGACCGTCTGTACGAGCGCTAAATCGTCGGACACCTTGTAGACTGAGGCATCGTCGCTCTTATCAAAGCCGACCAGAAGATTCGGGTCGGTGTGTACCTTGATGTCGTCAAGTAATTTCGCAAGCACGCCTGCGCCGACCTTGGCGCCGCAGCCCGCGCAGTTGGCAAGCTTTGTCAGTTTAACTTCCTGTTCCATTTGATTCCGTTCCTTTCGCAAAATGAAGAATCGCTTCCAAAACGCCTCCGCCAACGGAAAGCGCCTTGTCTGAGGCGCAGAAGCAGTGGTCGAGCGCACAGCGCGGGTCGACATCACCGCTTTTCATTCCCTGAAAAACAGGGGTGTTATCCGGCAGGATCCCGCGCAGGATACCGCCGATGGTGCATCGCATCGGCTCGCCGTTGACCGTTCCCGCAATGTCGCCGGCCTCGACCCGTGTGCCGATGTCCAGGATTTTTCGGAACACGCCGTCACAGGGGGCGCGAAGCACACGCTCTCCCGCGTAGCCGCCGATGAGGCCGGGAATGTTGGTGTTCGGGATCGGCTCTCCGTCATAGATTGCTCTGCCTAAGTAGTGGCCGCGCATCGTCTCCACGACCGCATGGCAGTCGCGCTTTGCGCAGAAGCCCGGGCCGACACCGATCACGATGGGTGCGTCCGTAATGGCCGTGCCGAGGTTTTTCTTTGCCAGGATCGCATCGACCAGGGCATCCGGCTTGAGCCATGCAAGACAGCTGCAATCCGGGTCGACCAATACGGGAATTGCGGATTCATTCAATATTTCCTCCACATCGGTCTCGGTTTTTGCGGAAATTGCTTTAATTCCCTCCACTTCGCACGAGCCGAGCGGAATCGCCTGCGAAAAGCAGACCGTGCGGCGGATGGCGGTCGGTGCGGCAATGTCCGTCATGACAATGTGCATTCCAGCGCGATATAATCGAAGTGCAATGCCCGTGGCGATGTCACCGGCACCGCGAATGACTACAAGCATAGAAACCTTCCCTCCTTGAGACTTCCGGCGACGACCGGGCAATCAAGCATTTTTGCAAGCGCTTCTGCACAGGCAGGATCGGGCGCACTGTCGAGTTGATTGAGCAGCACCCTGTCATAAAGACCTTCCTTGTTCAGAACAGTCGCAATGCGCTCTGCCGTGGCAAGATCCTCCGGCCTGCTTTCGCAAAGCGCGGCAAACAGCTCCGGCCTGTGGGCGGTTTCCTCAATCGGCTTTCCAACAGCGGACAGACCGACCACGCAGATCGTCTGATTGCTTTCCGGCGGAATGACCGGCTCATGCGGCAGATGGGCTTTCAGGGGCAGACGCTTGGAGCCGTCAGCCTCCACAAGCACGAAATCTGCAAGCTCTGCCAGACGGGAAAAGGGAATATCGGGCGCTGTGAGCTTTCCCTCGGGAGAGCGGCTTCCTACGCATACGACGCCGTCTTCCTGAAGAGCGGCGATCAGTGCGGCCTCCTCTGTTACGGTCTGCATTCCCGGGAAGGGGAAGATGTGTGTCGAGGTCGTGAGAATGACCTTATATTTCGTTTTCAAAAGCTCTGCACAATAAGCTAGAAGGGAGGTTTTTCCGCCGCTTCCGATCACGGCGGTGACGCCTTTTTCAATGTGCAGAAGGTCAAGAATCGTTTTCATTTGGCGATTTCTTCCACAGCGCAAATGGCCGCGTCGATCTCCTCATTGGTATTGAAATAGCCGAAGCTGAATCGGACGGCACCCTGTTCGTCCGTGCCGAGTGCTTCATGGAGCCTCGGGGCGCAGTGGGCGCCGCTTCTCGTGGCGATGCCGTAGTGCTGCATCAGCTCATCGGAGACGGCAGACGAGGGATAGTCACGGATGTTGAGCGATACGATGGGTGCACGCTCGCAGGAAAAATCTCCGTAAACCGTTACGCCGTCAATGTCCTTTACCCCTTCATAAAATCGCTTCGTCAGCGCTTCTTCTTTTCGGCGAATGTTGTTGATGCCGATTTCCTGCAGAAAATCGACTGCTGCGGAAAGCCCCGCAATGCCGTGGGCGTTGAGCGTGCCTGCCTCCAGCTTCGTCGGCATCTGCTCGGGCTGCTGCTTTAAGTGGGACTGCACCCCGGTGCCGCCGACCTTGAACGGACGAATCGAAACACCCTCCCGCACGCACAGACCGCCCGTGCCCTGCGGACCGAGCATGGCCTTGTGACCTGTGAAGCAGAGCACATCAATGTGGTCGCGCTCCATGTCGACGGGGAAGCTGCCGGCTGCCTGCGAGGCGTCCAAAACGAACAGCAGGCCGTGCTTTTGGCAGAATTCGCCGATTTTATGAACATCTGTCACTGTTCCTGTTAAATTGGAGGCATGGGTGCAGACGACGGCACGGGTGTTCTTTTGCAGCAGGCGGTCAAAATCATCATAATCAATGTTTCCTGTCCGGTTTGCCGGGAGGAAGCTGACATCGACTCCCGATTCCTGCAGGCGGTATAACGGCCGCAGGACGGAATTGTGCTCCAAATCGGTGGAAATGATATGATCTCCCTTTGAGAAAAGCCCGCTGATCGCAATATTGAGTGCCTCGGTCGCGTTGCAGGTGAAAACCACATGGTCAGCCCTGCAATGAAACAGGGAAGCAAGCTTTTGCCGCGCCTCAAAAATCACGCGGGAGGCATCCAGGGAGGCATCACTTGCGCCTCTGCCGCTGTTGCCAAGGCTGTTCATCGCCGAAACAACGGCATCTATGACCGCCTGCGGTTTATGGATCGTGGTGGCGGCATTGTCGAGATAAATCATTTCCAGCCCTCTTTTTTACTGCCGTGCTGTCTTGCTCGCAGCTCAATGAGCTGACCTGCGATACTGACGGCGATCTCTGCCGGGGTCTCCGCGAGAATCGAAAGCCCAATCGGGGAGACGATGCGGGTAAGCTGTTCTTTGGTGTAGCCCGCCTGCAAAAGTGCATCCTCTGTTACGGCGATTTTCTTTTTACTTCCGATACAGCCGATGTATTGCGCCTCAGTCTGCAGGACTTGCTTCAAAACAGCAAGGTCTGCCTGATGGCCGGGCGTCATGATGACGGCATAATCATCCTTTGTAACGGATACCTTTGAAAAAATGTCGTTAAAGTCTCCGAGAATCACGCGGTACGCGCCGGGAAAGTTTTCCGGCACTGCAAACTCCGGGCGATTATCATACACACAGACACGGAAGCCGAGACCGGAAAGCAGCGGTGCAAGCGCTGCTCCGACATGACCGCCACCGAAAATATAGACCTTTCCCCGCGTGCTGATCGGTTCAAAGTAATATGAGGGGTCGCCTGAAATAAGCTCTGCTCCTGCATGGAGATTCTTCTTTAACAGCGCATCCGGTACATCGCAGAGGAATTGCAGTCCTTTTTCTTCATCAAACAGGCCGAGCTCCGTCTCGGTGCCGTCTTTCATGCGGAAGATGAGCCAGGCATTTTCTTCCCCGCGAAGCACTGCAAGTGCACGTGCAAGAAAAGGCGCATCTTTTTGATCGAATCGGCGGAAGCAGATCGTAACATTCCCACCGCAGACCATGCCGATGTCATTTACTTCATTCGGCGCAAGACAGAACGGCTGAATGACCGATTCGCCGGAGGCAAGGACCTGCTTTGCGATTTCTATGCAATGCAGCTCCACCGCACCGCCGCCGACGGTGCCGAGCGTCGAGCCGTCTTGAAATACGACCATCTTTGCGCCTGCACCTCTGGGCGCGGAGCCGTGCCCCGTAACGATCGTGCACAGCACGGCAGCCTGATTATTTTGTATGGCAGCAGAAAGCGTTTCAAATATACGGAGCATTATTGTTCCTCCCAAGGAAGCTGCGCCGGGATGGCGGCAGCGTCGATAATCAGAATCCCCATTTTTTTGTTCTGCGGCAGGTAGTAGGGGAAATCCGGGTCGTCGGTTTTCCAAAGCCGCGGCAAAATGGCCTCTTCGGTGATGGCCTCCGGGTGTGCATCTTTGCTATAGGTGCGGAAAAACAGCACTGCATCTTCTAAAGAACGCAGCGGCTGGCCAAGCTCCAAATCGGTTTCGATCGCCTCGTACGGGAGGCCGAGCCTGTCCAGAATCTCCACCGCATCGCAGAAACGGTAGCAGTGCAGCGGGTTTTGGCCGAGACTGAAGCGGTGCATGGAATAATTTTTCTTGACGATCAGGAGCTTACCGCGGCATTGATTTCTGCCGATTTCCAAAATACTTTGAATACTGCCGAACAGGCAAAAGACCATGGCATCATAGGGAGCCTTCGGCGTGAGCTTTGTAATGTCTGCGCAGATGGGAAGCAGGTTTTCCCTGGGCGAGACGGAAAGCCGCAGCTGCAGCTGCGCGATCGCGCTCTCGGAGATGTCCACTGCTGTCACCTGCTTGACCGCGGCGGCTAACTGCTCGGAGAGATACCCCATGCCGCAGCCGGCATCGCAGATATGACCGTTTTTCGGAAGATAAGGGGAAAGAAGCTCCGTCAATGCGCGATAGTAGTCAGTATGCTCGGAGGCATCCGTCATAAATCGGAGCATATCCTCGTTCCAGCAAAACATGGCAGGCCCTCGTTGTTTCTTCATAAGATTAACGACATTATATCATTTTTTATTGTTTTTTACAAGGTACCGCAGAAAAAAAGCAGCACGGGGAAGCCCGTGCTGCATGGATTCAGGATTCGATGACAATATTATCTGCGCCGTGTTCTTCAAATTCGGAGATATAGGCCTCCATGCGGTCAACCAGCTCGTCATAGTTTTCCTTTGTGATCTCGGGGTAGTCCATATCGCGCCGTGCCAGCTCCTCGGCGAGCAGGTCATAAAACACGTTGTCCTCATAATCGGCGATCGCTTCATGGATGCCGCCGTCGTTGTAGGCGCGGGAGGGCACCTTGAGCCCCTGCCATGTCTCGACCAACGATGCCATGGGCGTGTTCTCGCATAGGCCGAAGAGCTTGCTTTCCAGCTCGTCATAATCGGCGATGCGGTCATTGCCGCGGGTAGAGTTGAGTACCCAGTTGCCGATATAGACCATGTCGAGCAGCCGCCTGAATTCCTTGTTTGTCAGATGGATCTCCATGATGCCACCACCTTTCTTCTTCATTATATACAGTGACGTTGAGAATATCTACTGGAAAAAGTACCAAGGAAAACAAAAAAATACTTGTTTTTCTGCAACTTTTCACATATGATAAAGTACGTGTCTGAAAAAGATAAGGAATATTTGAAAAGAGGTCTTTTTGTGAAGAAACTTAGTGTTTGCGTCCTGTTTGGCGGCATGTCTCCGGAGCATGAGGTATCCCTGCGTTCTGCCGAGTCCGTTCTGAACCATCTGGACCCGAACAAATATAATATTTTCCCGGTCGGCATCACCAAATCCGGCAGTTGGATCCTGTTCGGCGGCAAGGATTACAGCCTGCTTCCGTCCGGCCAGTGGGAAAACCATCCCGACAACCGTCAGGTAGCCATCTCTCCCGTGCGCGGTCAGGGATTACTCAGCTTTGAGGGCGATTGCGTTGTGCGTGAGCGCATCGACGTTGTCTTCCCGGTCATCCACGGCGAGAACGGCGAAGACGGCTCGCTGCAGGGTCTGCTGCAAATCGCGGGTATTCCGTATGTCGGCCCCCATGTGGCTGCCTCCGCGACCTGCATGGATAAGTGCCTGACGAAGCTCGTTGCCGATCAGGCCAATGTGCGCCAGGCGGACTGGCTGCTCGTCACTCGCCAGGATTTAGAGGCAGATGAAGCACAGCGTCTGAATGCCATAGAGGCAAAGTTCAGTTATCCTGTCTTTGTCAAACCCGCGGGCACCGGCTCCTCCGTCGGCGTCTCCAAGGCAAAAAACCGCGAAGCACTTTCGAAGGCGCTTCATGCGGCGGCGAAGTATGATACCAAGGTTTTGGTGGAAGAATTTATTAACGGCCGCGAGGTCGAGGTCGCCGTGCTCGGCAACCGTACCCCTGCCGCCTCCGTCTGCGGTGAGATCGACTCCGGCGCTGAATTCTATGACTATGACGCCAAGTACATTTCCGAATGCTCTCGCCTGTATATCCCCGCCCGCATCTCCGACGGCGCTTCCGAAAAGGTGCGCGAGGCTGCAGTGCGCGTCTATGAGGCACTGGGCTGTCAGGGCTTGAGCCGCGTGGATTTCTTTGTAACCTATGAGGGAGAAGATGTGGTCTTCAACGAGATCAACACCATCCCCGGCTTTACCTCCATCTCCATGTATCCGAAGCTGTTTGAAGCCAGCGGGATCCCGTATTCCGAGCTTTTAGACCAACTCATTGAACTTGCACAGAAAGCGTAACCATGAACGAAAAGAAAGTCCTATTGACCATCAAAAGCACCCAGCAGTATGAAGACCAGACTCCGGAGGTCATCGAGCTGACCACGGGCGGCACCTTCCGCATCGAGGGTGACACCTGCGTCCTGTCGTATAAAGAGACGGAGCTCACGGGGCTATATGGCGCGGTGACGACCTTTACGGTTTCACCAGAGCGAGTCGTTTTGCAGCGGGACGGCGCAGTCAGCTCCCGGATGGAGTTCGTGCTCAATGAACAGCACGAGTCCCTCTATGCGACCGAAAATGCCGCACTCTATATCCGTGTGACCGCCAAGAAAATGCAGATCGAGCTGGATGAAAACGGCGGCTTCTTCGAGGTCAGCTATTCAGTCGTGATCGAGCAGACCACCGAGGGACACATCACCTATCATATTGATGTGCAGCCGTTAGAATAAAAAATGATTCCCTCATCGG
>JAKSPM010000089.1 GCA_024404825.1 Clostridia bacterium | reverse complement strand
ATATACTCAAACTCGAAATCCTCTAAGCTGACGGTCTCGCCATCTTCGATACCCATTTCCTCAAGCCGGTCAAACAGGCCTGACTTGCGGAGCTGCTGATCGAAGTACATTCTCGACTCATAGTCTGCAAAATTGATGTCGGCGATCAGGTTCGTCAGCCACTTGCCGCTGACCAGCCACAGATCGTCTATATGCCGGATTTCCAGATCCTTCGCCTGCCCTGCCTCGGCCAAAGGCTTGACATATTCAGGTTCATAGACGATCACGGGAGGAAGCTGCTTGAGCCTGCTTGCCACCACCTGCATGAGCTGCTTCGTGCCCTTGGTCGTGGCTGCGGAAATCTCATAGAACTCGTAGCCCTGTTCGGTCACATACTTGCGAAGACGCTCCAAATTGTCACTGCCGTCCGGGATAAGGTCGCACTTGTTTGCCGCGACGATCATCGGTCTTGCCGCCAGGTCTTCGGAGTATTCCTTCAGCTCCTGATTGATCTTGATGAAGTCCTCGACCGGGTCGCGTGCCTCACTGCCGGACACATCCACGATGTGGACGATCAGGCGGCAGCGGTCGATATGCCGCAAAAAGTCGTGTCCGAGACCTGCACCCTCTGCCGCGCCCTCAATAATACCGGGGATGTCCGCCATGACGAAGGAGGTGCCCTCGTCAACATAAATCACACCCAGGTTGGGATAGAGGGTCGTAAAGTGGTAGTTGGCGATCTTCGGATGGGCGTTGGAGGTCACGGAAAGCAGGGTCGATTTGCCGACATTCGGGAAGCCGACCAGCCCGACATCCGCGAGCAATTTCAGTTCCAGAATGACCTCGTGCTCTTCTCCGGGCAGACCGGACTTTGCAAAGCGCGGCACCTGCCTTGTCGGCGTGGCGAAATGGGCATTGCCCCAGCCGCCTCTGCCGCCCTTGCAGAGAATGAAATCCTCGGAATCGGACATATCCTTGATGACCTCGCCGGTT
Organism: Clostridia bacterium; assembly: GCA_024404825.1. Taxonomy (GTDB): domain Bacteria; phylum Bacillota; class Clostridia; order Oscillospirales; family Oscillospiraceae; genus JAKSPM01. Next base: position 4,784 of record JAKSPM010000089.1, on the reverse strand, counting down.
TCGCTGTCCTTGACGACCGTACCGCGCGGAACCTTGATAACGGCGTTTTCGCCGCGCTTGCCGCTGCGTCTGCCGCCCTCGCCGTCCATACCGTTGGAGGCCGTATATTTTCTTTTATAGCGGAAATCCATCAAGGTGGAGAGGTTGTCATCCACCCGCAGTACGATGCTCCCGCCATGTCCGCCGTCGCCGCCGTCAGGTCCGCCGGCAGACACATATTTTTCGCGGTGGAACGCAACCGCGCCGTTGCCGCCGTTGCCCGCCTTAACATAAATTTTTACCTTATCAACAAACATCATTTCACCTGCTCTCTTCGCAGTAGTATCGATCTTCCGCCCATTTGGCCGGATTGTCTTCAATATATTTTGCTATGGAAAGATAATCCTCTTCATTTCGTATCACATGATCGTAAAACGAGCTCTGCCATATCGCGGTGCCGATTTCACGTGTCGTCAGCGTTTTGATCGCACGCACGACCATTTGCACCGTAGGGCGGGATGCCCTCATCCCGCCGTCTGCTTCTTCAATTCGCAGCAGCAGGTGAACATGATTCGGCATAATAACATACCGATCAACATGTATATTTTCATAGGAATCCTCTGTTTTTCGGATCTGTTCGTCGACCACTTTCCCGATTGAGGAAAGCTCTACTTCCGGCGGGATGAGGGCATCCCGCCCTACGGCGACAGACGACAGCAGATGCTTCCGATTTTTCGTGCAGAATGTGACGAAATAGGCTCCGCAGCCTGCATAATCATATTCTTTCAGCCGCGGGTGTTTTCTGTATGGAAGATTCATAGAATTTCCTCGCCTAATAGAAAAGCCGGAACATAGAAAATATGTTCCGGCCTTTTGCGCATTTGATTACTGTTCTGCGTATACAGAGCACATTTTGCGATCCTTGCCCAGGCGCTCGAACTTGACCTTACCGTCAATCAGAGCAAACAGGGTATCGTCGCTGCCAATACCGACATTGTTGCCGGGATGGATATGGGTGCCTCTCTGGCGAACAAGGATGTTGCCAGCCAGAACAAACTGACCATCTGCACGCTTTACGCCAAGTCTCTTGGACTCGGAGTCACGGCCGTTCTTCGTGGAGCCGCCGCCTTTTTTGTGTGCGAAGAACTGTAAACTAATATTCAGCATATGTTACACCTCCATTACTTCGATATAATCAGGGTACTCGTCTCTCCAGTGCATCAGCGAAACCATCATGCCCGCCAGGATTGCCTGGACGGCTTCTTCGTTTTCGCATACAGTGGGGAGCTTTAAGGTGATCCGGGCCTCATCTTGATTCACCTCAGTGGACGTCTGCTCGCCTAGCACATCACAGATGGTGGCTTCTGCAAACGTAACGGTTGCGGAAACGGCTGCGCACACGATGTCACTGCCCTCTTCTGCATAACCGCTGTGGCCCGAAACGGAGAATCCGCAGATTCTGTCGTCCTGACTGAAAAATTCAACTCTCGTCATAATTACAGAGCGATCTTTTCAATCTTAACCTTGGTATAAGGCTGTCTGTGGCCGCGGATGGACTTGGAGTCCTTCTTGGGGCGATACTTGAAGACGACGACCTTCTTGGACTTACCGTTCTTGATGACCTTCGCCTCAACCTTTGCGCCGTCAACGATGGGAGCACCGAACTTGGAGTTCTCGCCGTCAACAACTGCCAGTACCTGATCGAAGACTACGGTGTCGTCAGCCTCAACGTTGAGCTTTTCGATGAAGATTTCATCGCCTTCGCAAACGCTGTACTGCTTACCGCCGGTAACGATAATAGCCTGCATAGTTTTCTTGCACCTACCTTTTTGTAGTCTCGCTCTGGGGGTGTGAGATTGCTCTCCGCTTGCTACCCCTTCGATGCGGCCTGTATATCATAGCAAAGGGAAAATCAAATGTCAAACACTTTTTCCATGATTTTTTGCGAATTCAGCAACTTTTTTTCGTTTTTCACGGCAGCGCGGTAGAAATGTGGGGCAGATTGTGGTAAAATCGTTCCATCAAACAGGAAAAGAGGTGTCCGGATGCGAAAAATCACTGCTCTGCTGCTTGCGCTGTGCGTGCTTTGTCTTTGTGCCTGCACAAGCTCTCCCGCGCCGAAAACGCTTGAACTGTTCGCCATGGACACCTATATGACCCTGCAGGTCTACGGAGACGAGGCAGTTCTTTCCGCCCTTTCGCAGAAAATCAATGTCCTTGACCGTCTGCTCTCGGCTACGAATGAAGCCGGGCAGCTCTATGCGCTCAATCAGACAGGCCGGGTCTCCTGCGACCGGGAGCTGACCGCGCTTTTGACGGATAGCCTTGCCCTCTCGGCACGCACTGACGGAGCACTCGATGTGACCGTCTACCCGGCGGTGATGCTTTGGGGCTTCCCGACGGATGATTACCGTGTACCGACGGATGCCGAGCTTTCTGAGGCACTGAGCCACATCGGCGCAGACCATGTGCAGCTATCCGGTGACGCCGTAAATTTGGATCAAGGCACGATGCTCGATTTCGGTGCCGTTGCAAAGGGATATGCTGCGCGGGCGTGTCTGGAGCTGTTAGAGGCCTCCGATGCCTCTGCCGCGATTTTATCCCTCGGCGGCAACATTCAGACCTACGGCAGCAAGCCGGGCGGCGATTGGCTCATCGGCATCACTGACCCCACGGGAGAAACGGATTATTTTGCGACGCTTTCCCTCTCCGGCACGCATGCCATCGTTACCTCGGGCAGCTATCAGCGTTATTTTGAGCAAGACGGCAAGCGATATCACCATATTCTTGTCCCAAAAACAGGCGAGCCCGCCGAAACGGGACTTTTGTCTGTGACGGTCGTATGCGATGATGCCCTGACGGCGGACGGACTTTCCACTGCCCTGTTCGTGATGGGCTTGGAAAAGGCTTCAGACTTTTACCGTGACAGTGATGATTTTGAAGCGGTCTTCTATTCGGAAAACGGCACCGTCTATGTCACCGAGGGCCTGACAAACGCCTACCGCGGCACGGATTATGAGGTAATCGCACGATGAAAACGAAGTATTGGATCCTCCTGTTTTCCGGTCTGCTTTTAGTCTGCCTTGCGGTCTGTTGTTTTCTGTTCCGGCCGAAGGATACGACCTCGGCAGGCATCTATGTTGACGGCAAGCTCTACCGCACCGTCTCACTGTCACAGGATCAGGTCATTGAAATCGACACGAAATACGGTCACAACACCGTGCGTGTTGCAGGCGGAAAGCTCTGTGTCACGGACGCCGACTGCCCCGACGGCTACTGCATGACAAAGCCGAAGAATTCGGGTGCACCGATCATCTGCCTGCCGCACCGTCTTGTCATCAAATTTACAAGCTCCGTCCCGGACGGCATCTCCGGATAAAATCAAAAGGAGGCGTCCTATGCCTTACCGAATTGCAAATGAGGCCGATCTTCCGGCTATACTGGAAATCTATGCGCCCTATGTTCTGAACACCGCCATCAGCTTTGAGACCGCCGTGCCGACTTTGGAGGCTTTTACAAAGCGGTTTCGATCGCACATTGCTCAATGCCCGTGGCTTGTGTGGGAGGAAGGGGGAAAAATCGTCGGCTATGCCTACGCCGGCAACGCCTTTGAGCGTGCCGCCTACGGCTGGGCGGCGGAAATTTCCGTCTATCTTGACCCGCATTATCACAAGCTCGGCATCGGCAGTGCCCTCTATGAGGTGCTGGAAGCCGCCCTTATAAAACAGGGCTACCGCATCATTTATGCCCTTGTCACGACTGACAACGAGGGCTCCGTCCGCTTCCATGAGGCGCTCGGCTACAAAAAGGCAGTGCTGATGGAAAACTGCGGCTGCAAGTTCGGCAAGTGGTACGGCGTGCAGTGGCTGGAAAAACGCTTTGACATGACCCCGCCGACCGAGCTTCCCCGGCCGTGGCGTCCGGAGGATTTAGAATGTTCCAAGACCTGAATATTTCCTTTGACAACGCTTTTTCCCTCCGACCCGCTGAGAAAAACAACCTTTTGCTCGTCTACCGGGCGGGAGCAGTTCTTGCAAAGCAGGCAGACGGAAAGCTTACCCTCCCCACGCTTGCAGAGCTGCCGCAGGCGCAAAATCTGCACTATGCGTTTCGTCTCGGAGAAGAATCCTATTATCTTGCCGAAGCGGAAAACCCGGGCGATTATCTTGAGATTTCTTCGCAGTCCTATCGCACCCTGTCCCCTGCGCACACCGTTTTTGCCTGCGCAGTCGGCGAATCCCTGCGGCGTTGGTATGACGCGACCCGCTTCTGCGGCCGCTGCGGCAAAGCGATGGAGAAAAGCGAAAAAGAACGCGCCATGGTCTGCCCGCACTGCGGCTTGATCGTCTACCCGAAGATCTCCCCTGCCGTGATCGTTGCCGTGTGCAACGGCGATAAGCTGCTTCTGACAAAATATGCAGGAAGAGCCTTCAAACGCTATGCCTTAGTTGCAGGCTTTAACGAGATCGGCGAAAGCATTGAAGATACCGTCCGCCGGGAGGTTCTGGAGGAAACCGGGCTCAAGGTCAAGAATCTGCGGTTTTACAAATCGCAGCCGTGGGTCTTTACCGACAGTCTGCTGATGGGCTTCTTCTGTGAGCTTGACGGCAGTGACGAAATCCATGTGCAGGAGGATGAGCTTTCCGAGGCCGGCTGGTTTTCCCGCGAGGACATCCCCGATGACCATTCCGCCATCAGCCTGACCGGCGAGATGATTGAACGCTTCCGCGCAGGGTTGGAAAATGCGGGGTAAATTATTGTTTAGCGCACTGGCTTCCGTCCGTGTCATTGCGAGCGAGCGAAGC
>JAKSPM010000088.1 GCA_024404825.1 Clostridia bacterium | reverse complement strand
CGCTAAATTTCTGTTTACCGCACCGAAAAAATCATTCGCTGCGGAACGGTCAAAACCGTTCCCTGTGAATCAATCGGAACGGAAATTTACCGTGCAAGTGTTGATTTTTTTCAAAAGTATGATAAAATTAAATATTGGAGTTGCAAAAACCGCGTTTTTACAACTCTTGTCCGAAGAATCACAACAAAACGTGAATAGGAGGAAATGATGAAAAAACTGATTGCGATCTTATTGGTGCTCGTTCTTGCGTTCGGCGTGTTTGCTTGCAGTGCAGAATCCGGCGGACATAAGCATAAAAAGGAAGACGAAATAACCTGGGGCTCGATGCAGACCTGGGGTCGGATTTCCGTGTTTGTTCCTGATGGCTATGTGCTCCAGGGCGGCAATATTACCGGCATTGATGATACGGATGAAACCCAGTGCTCCATCCAGCCGGAGACCCCCTCGTTCTATGATTACTACTGGATCGTCATTACCGATGCCGAAACGGCGGAAAGCAATATTGAAGCCACCAAGGCAATCAACAGCGGCAAGAACGCAACCGTCACCGCAGGCGACCATGAATGGAAGGGCGTTACCTATTCCATGACCGGGCTGAACGGTTCGATCGACGCAGGCGTGGTTTACAGCGAGATCGACGGCGTTGTCTATCAGGTCACCTTTGTCGGCCATGAGCCCGACTCTAACGAAGTGAGCTCGGTGCTCAAATCCATCAAGGCAGCATAAGAATAAACCATATAAAAAACAGAGGCCAAACGACCTCTGTTTTTTATATATGATACATTAAATCTTGTCGTTGGAGCCGAGGACGTCAACGATCTTGTGACGGACCATATCCTTGACTGCTGCACGAGCGGGCTTGAGATACTGTCTCGGGTCGAAGTGATCGGGATGCTCAGCAAAGTACTGACGGATGGTTGCGGTGATGGCAAGACGGATATCGGAGTCGATGTTGATCTTGCAGACAGCGCTTCTTGCTGCCTCACGGAGCTGCTCTTCGGGGATGCCGACTGCATCGGGCATCTGACCGCCGAACTGGTTAATCAGGGCAACGAAGCTCTGCGGGACGGAGGAAGAGCCGTGGAGGACGATCGGGAAGCCGGGCAAACGCTTTTCGCATTCATGCAGAACGTCGAAGCGCAGGGGAGGCGGGATCAGGATGCCCTTTTCGTTGCGGGTGCACTGTGCTGCGGTGAACTTATATGCGCCATGGGAGGTGCCGATGGCAATTGCGAGGGAGTCGCAGCCGGTCTTGGAGACGAATTCTTCCACTTCCTCGGGACGGGTGTAGGAGGAATCTTCTGCGGAGACCTTGACGTCATCTTCAACGCCGGCGAGGGTGCCGAGCTCTGCTTCAACAACAACACCGTGGTCGTGTGCGTATTCAACGACCTTGCGGGTGATCTCGATGTTTTCGGCGAAGGGCTTGGAGGATGCGTCGATCATAACGGAGGTGAAGCCGCCGTCGATGCAGGATTTGCAGGTCTCAAAGTCGGGGCCGTGGTCAAGATGCAGGGCGATGGGGATGTCGGGGTTTTCTGCGACAGCTGCTTCTACCATCTTGACGAGGTAAGTATGGTTTGCATAGGCGCGGGCGCCCTTGGACACCTGAAGGATGACCGGGGAACGGGTTTCCTGGCAGGCTTCGGTGATGCCCTGCACGATTTCCATATTGTTGACATTGAAAGCGCCGATGGCGTAGCCGCCGTCATAAGCCTTCTTGAACATTTCGGTTGTGGTTACCAGAGGCATAGTTTTACTCTCCTTATAAAGAATTTACGGGGAAATTATACCACAGATTCCGATAAATTCAATCTTTTCCGAAAGAAATAATTGAATTTGTGAAATATGTGTGATATAACTTATTTACCTGCCCAAAAAACGGGCATTCTTACCGACACGGCGGCTGCTGTGCGCCGTATTTCGGAAAATGATTTTTAATTTGGAGGATGATCCTATGAATACACCCCTGATCGGCTCTGCCATCATCGGCCAGTCCGGCGGCCCCTCTGCCGTCATCAACGCCAGTGCTTACGGCGTTATCAAAACCGCTTTAGAGAGCGAATACATCACCAAGGTCTACGGTGCAAACCACGGCATCCGCGGCGTTTTAGATGACCGCCTGATGATTATGGACGAGGAAGACCCCAAGGAATTAGAGAAGATGCTCTATACTCCGTCTTCTGCCCTCGGCTCCTGCCGCTACAAGATCGCCGACCCCGATTATGACGACACCGATTTCCGCCGCATTCTTGAAATCTTCAAGAAATACAATGTCCGTTATTTCTTCTATAACGGCGGCAACGACTCCATGGACACCTGCAACAAGATCAGCAAGTACATGGCTCGCGTCGGCTATGACTGCCGCGTCATCGGCGTCCCGAAGACCATCGACAACGACCTCTACGGCACCGACCACTGCCCCGGCTTCTCGTCCGCGGCGAAGTATATCGCGACCTCCTTTATGGAAGTCTCCCGTGACTGCCACGTCTATGACACCGGTATGATTACCATCATCGAGTGCATGGGTCGCCATGCAGGCTGGCTGACGGCCGCAGCTGCCCTTGCCAATCTCACCGGCGACGGTCCCGATCTGATCTATCTGCCCGAGCGCGACTTTGACATGGATCAGTTCATCTCCGACGTCAAGCGCACCTATGAAGCGACCGGCAAGTGCCTTGTCGCGGTTTCCGAGGGCGTCCACTATGCAGACGGCTCCTTCGTCTCTGAGGCAAAGACCTCCGGAACCGACGGCTTCGGCCATGCACAGCTCGGCGGTCTGGCTTCCAGACTTGCCTCCGTTGTCAAGGCTTCGACCGGCGCAAAGGTTCGCGGCATTGAGCTGTCCCTGCTGCAGCGCTGCGCTGCACACTGTGCATCCGGCACCGACATTGAAGAATCCTTCAATTCCGGCCGCGTTGCAGTCGAATCCGCCCTTGCAGGCCACACTGACAAGATGGTCGGCTTCCGCTGCACCCGTGACGAGAATGGCTACAAGTGCAGCTACGAGCTCTTCAACCTCTCCGATGTTGCCAACACCGAGCAGAAGGTTCCGCAGGAATGGATCAACGAGGCCGGCAACGGCGTGACCCGGGGCTTCATCGACTACTGCCTGCCCCTGATTGCAGGCGAGACGAGCATGGTCAAGAAGAACGGCCTGCCCGACTTCGTTCAGCTCAAGAAGGTTTTTGCAGAATAAGACTGCATTGCAAAGGAGCACACCGCATCCGCGGTGTGCTCTTTTTGCAAAAACGGAGGAATAAATAGAAATTTATCGTGCATTGTCCGCAATTCAAGCCGCTTGCGGCACAGAATGCGGCTAACAATGCCGACGCAAGGCACGCCCAAGAAGCGGAGCCTTTGGCGAACGCTGATTGGCTGCGGGCTACTGCGCTTTGAATGCAAGCTTTTTCTTGACTACCCCTCCGGCTCGGCTAACGCCGACCCAGCTCCCCTGACAAGGGGAGCCTTGGCTTGCACGTATAAACAATCATTTACCGTACCTCGTGTCATCCTGAGCAACGCGAAGGATCTACTATCGTTCTATCTGACTAGATCCTTCACTCCGCTTCGCTTTGTTCAGGATGACACAAGATTGAAAGCACGAAATACCTGTTTCCGCGCGACAGGGCAGATGCTTTGCGGAGCTTACCGCAGAAAACACATTGCAATTTTTCCGCGGTCTTGGTACAATGGTTTTACAATACGCCGGAATGCAGTCCTGCTTTGACTGCGTACTTTGATTGACGGAGGATGGTAATGATGAAATGCCCGAATTGCGGAGCGGAGATCACCAACAACGGGAAAACCTGCGAGTTTTGCGGCTCGGCAATTTCCATGCAGATGCAAAAGGAGTTGGAACAGATCAACAAGGCAGGCTGTCCGAAATGTGGAAGCACGAATATTACCTTTGACCGTGAAATGCAGGGCGAAGTCAAAAGCAAAAACGGAACAACCCTCGTTCGCTCTACGGTCGGTCTTTGCAAGGACTGCGGATATACCTGGGAGACCGACGGCTCGGCAAACAAAAAAGGCCGCAAAACCTGGCTTTGGGTCTTGGGCTGGATCTTCATTTTCCCGCTTCCGCTGACGATTTTGCTTCTGCGGAAGAAAGAAATGAAGCCCGCCTTAAAATATGGCATCATTGCCGCCGCGTGGATCGTTTATATTCTCCTTGCAGCGTTCAGCGGCGCACAGGAGGAAGCCGCGGCAGATCAGATTCCCGTAACCCAAAGCGTTTTGCAGGAGTGCCTGAACATATGAAACAAAGCAAGAAAAAGAAACGCAAAAAGAAGCAGCTCTCGGAGAAATCTCGTTTTGAATTAAAGAAATTTTATGTTCTTCTGCCGACCATTTTGTTTGCAATATGCATCGTTGCGCTTGTGGTTGACATGAATCACCGCGGCGAGCTTCGCCTGCTTCATGAGGAACCGAGTTATCACTATGAGACGCCCGTGGTGCCGGAACTGACTGATACATCGGAGCTCGGAACGTTGGTCAGTGCGGATATTACCGAGGCCGAGCTTTTGCGCAAAATCGAGGTGGTTTCCGTCAGTGATTGCTGGTATGCCGACTATCTCTGCACCAATCAAAACGGCGGACAGATTATCGTGACCGTTCGGGAAACGTCCACTGTCGATTCCAATGCTTATCGGAACTATCTTTTTAGACTCGATGGAAACAATGAACTTCTTCTGGAAGAGGGCAAGCTGCAGCACGCGATCGAAATCAGTGCCCCGGATCCGTACCGCATCTATGGCATCGTGTCCGTCTATCAGGAGGGGAAGACTGTCATCGATGAGTTTGCAGAAGAGCTGGGACTTACCGCTGAAACGGAGGCGGCAAGCACGTCTGACAAGAGCATCAAATTACAGCAGGATCCCCAGCCTTACCGCGTTATCGACGGCTTTACCAAGCACGTGACGGCATCCCTGTTTGCAGTCTGCTATATGGTCTGCTACGGCTTGGCGATATTGATCGCATACGCAATCTTTGTAAGCGCATATAACCGCGAGATTGACTTTGAAAGAACATGCTATGCCGAGCAGTTGCCCCTGCGTTATGAAGCACCGGACGAAGAGGTCAAGCGCAAGAATCGTTGGCAAACATTTTGCATGATTGCCTCTTTGAATCTGATGGCACTGCCCATAGCTGCGCTGCTCGGTTTGATCATCTGTATCATGGGCGCGCAAGCTCTCAAGCTCAACATTGTGGTCGTGATCTTCTTATCGTGCCTCCTGTTCGTGTTTTATTTTCTCCGAAATATAACGAAAAAGTTTTTCCATGAGGTTGACCTGCTGAGATCTGAAATCGATCTGATCGCAGAAGGATCGGCAGAGACGCTCGGAGACGGCCTGATCGAAGCCTGCCGCATTTTCAACGAACATCCGTGTCAATGCGTCCGTGCACTGTGCCTGCGTCGGTATCCCACCTTCAATCAAGTCCTGAATAAAGCGCCGAAAAGATACTGCTGTGAAGCCTGCAAGGTGTGGAATACCGCCGATGAATGGCTGGACGCGGCACCGAAGAAAAAATGCTCCTGCAACAAGCCCAATGCAAAGTGGGTTGTTTCCAGGATAGATATCAACTGGGTCACGGAACACCGTGACTTGTTCGAAGAAAAGAAGAACAGCGGCGACACAGAACAATAAAGCGCAATGTGAAACTGTTTGCAAAACGGCTCCCCTTAGCATAAGGGGAGCCGTTGGCTTGTGCGTCGAATGTTGTCAATTTTCAATGTTGTCATTTCACAGAAAAAGCGATCATCAGAAAGGAAAATGTTGCAACAATGTTGCAACGCAAAGCGCAAAAAAGAAGGAGCAGATCACTCTACTCCTTCTCGGAAAGTGTTGATTTATCTTACTTGAAGTATCT
>JAKSPM010000087.1 GCA_024404825.1 Clostridia bacterium | reverse complement strand
AACCGCTGACCTCATGACTGCCAGTCATGCGCTCTCCCAGCTGAGCTATACCCCCGGGTGCAAAACGGATTATAACAGATTCCTTTCTGTTTTGCAACAGTTTTTTTCGTTCTGATTTTCAAGATATGGCATATCAGGTATTTCGCTTCCCTGAGCCGTCTTTTTTGCTTCATCCATATCCTTTTTTCTGCCAATTTACGTTAAAAATCAAATCCGTCTTATATTTCATGACTTATTGACCAAAGTCCACTTAGGGTGGACTTTGCGAACAGAATGTTCGCGAACGGCGCACACAGTGCGCCATTCGGTCAAACCGTCGTAGTTCTTTTGAACATTATTGCGTGGATTTCCACGCAATAAAAAGAAAATTTCGTTTTCTGCCGCAATTTCATTGCGGTGTTCAAAAAACTATATCTTTTTGTTTGATTTTCGAGAATTATATGTTATATTAAGAGAACAGGCAATATTATGGTAACTAAAAAAACTGCAATATTACTACTGTTTCCTGACAGCCTGCGTTTTTTCTCCTAAATCTTTCTTCGAGCAGACAGCCATTGTCTGTGGGAGGTTTTCATGAAAAAAATCTTTCGTTTTTCTATTTTGCTTGTTTCCCTGATCCTGCTGTGTGTGATCGTCTCTTCGGCGAGTACACAGCTCAAGATCGACGGCGTTCAGGCCTATGGCTGTGCAGGCGATCCGAATTCCGTGATCCGCGTTGTCACAAGCAAGGGCAGCAACTACCTTGTGGTACCGAGCTCGGTCGATCTGACAAAGCTGCCGGTCACACTGCATTTCACAGGAGACCCCGACACGATTTCCGTCAGCGGTCAGGCGCAGAGGTTCTACCTTGACGGCGCCGATGCTGAGATCAATGTTCCCCTGCTGTGCGGAAAGAATAATCCCTATCAGATCACCTTCACGATCAAGCGCGGCTCCGAGCAGGCAAAATATGCCGTGGAGATCAAGCAGACCTCCGAGGTCAGCGCGATTTTCCTTACGAGTGATGATCCTGCTGAGCACGGCCGTGTATGGGTGGAAAGCAGCCCCGACAAGTCCAACAAGGCGAGCGGCTCCATGCTGATGATCTCCGCTGACGGCGAAACCATCTACAACGACAGTCTGTCCCAGATCAAGGGACGCGGCAACTCCACCTGGGCGGGCGAAAAGCGTCCGTATCAGATCAAGCTGTACACGAAAGCCGATCTTCTGTGCACCGGGGATAAGTCGAACAAAAACAAAACTTGGATCCTGCTTGCAAATTATTATGATCCTACCGCACTTCACAACACCATAGCCTATGATCTTGCAGGTGCCCTCCCAATGACCTATTCCATGCAGACAGCGCCTGTTGATCTGTACTACGACGGTGAATATCGCGGCTTATATCTGCTCTGTGAAAAGGTCAGCATCAGTTCCGGACGAGTGGACATCCACTCTCTGGAAAATGACAACGAAGACGTCAATCCAGACGTTGACCTTGAATCACTTCCGCGTCTGACCGCAACTACCCCAAACGGTGCGACCTATATCTACTGTGACGGAATGCAGGAGCCGGAAAACATTGAAGGCGGCTACCTCATTGAAATGGACATGGGCGCGCGTGCGCAGTTGGAGGCATGCTGGTTCCGCACGACACGAGGTCAGTATGTGGTTGTAAAGAGCCCCGAATACGCCTCCAAGGGCGAAATGAACTATATCGCATCCCTGTATCAGCGATTTGAAAACGCGCTGAACAACGGCGGTATTGACCCCGAGACCGGAAAACAATACTCGGATCTCTGCGATCTTCGCTCGATCGCACAATGTTATATGCTCAATGAGTTGACCAAAAATACCGACGCATGGAAAACCTCTGCATTCTACTACAAGGATGCCGGAAGTGACAAAATGTACATGGGTCCCATCTGGGACTATGACCTCTGCTTCGGCGACGGCTATTATGCTGAGGTCGGTGATGCGGAGCTGAAAACCGGCTTCTTTACCCTCTACGACAACTTCTCCCGGCGACTGTATGAGCAGAGTTCTTTCCGTGAGGAGGTCAAGCGGGCATACACGGAAGACCTTTATCCCCTGCTGAGCGATATCCTGCTCGGGTCGGAGGAAGCTGTCAGCGAAGACGGTTGGCTTCATTCCTATTCCTGGTATATCCAGCGGATCGAAGAATCCTCTCAGTGCAACAGCCTGCTTTGGAGAGAGACCCAGACCTATCTGTATTCTCTCTATCCCGGCGGCGACACCAGGCAGTCCAATCAGGCATTCCTGCGGGATTATCTGATGCAGCGCAGTGAATGGATGCTGAATGAATTTTCTAAGTGGAACGCAAATACGGCAGACCCGCTGAACATCTATCGTGACGTTCCGAATAATGCGTGGTACGCAGGCGATGTCAACATGGCGGCAAGCCTCGGCCTGCTGCACGGTACCGGTCAAAACTGCTATTCACCTAACATGAAGGTTACCCGCGATCAGTCGATCACCGCAGTCTACGGACTTGCAGGCAGCCCAAGCTTTGAATCCGTCCATTCGTTTACCGACACGCGAACAAACACCTGGTATTCCTCGGCGATCAACTGGGGCGTGGAGCAAGGCATTGTTTCCGGCATCGGCGGCGGTGCATTCGGCCCTTCGAACGAGATCACACGTCAGGATCTGGTCGTTATGCTCTACCGACTGGCGGGAAGCCCCGAATCCGACGGGATCATAACCGGCTACGCCGACGCTTCCTCTGTCAAATCATACGCCCGTCCCGCAGTTGCTTGGGCGCTCAAGAGCGGCATTCTCTACGGCAGCAAGGATAAGCTCAACCCCAAGGGTACAGTCATACGTTCCGAACTTGCGGCGTTCATTGTCCGTATGTACAACCTTCTTCACTGATTTTTGAAAGCGGCGAATCCTTTTTCATGGATTCGCCGCTTTTTTACGCCCGTTTGTTTTGGTTTTTTCAGTTTGATTCTCATTTTTCATTGATTTCACTTTATTTCTATGTTATTCTAAAATATAAGAGGAATTATGCCTGCACCACTGAGGAAGCGAATCTTGCGCGAAGATATTTTTCGAAAAAAAGCATTGAAAAAATACAGTCCCCGGAATGACTACATTCAGGTTTCCAATCCCAGTGTATGGCTCATTATTATCGCTGTAATTGTTCTTTGGGTCGGAGCCTGCGTTTGGGGCATTCTCGGTAGAATCGAGAGCAAAGTGGACGTCCGCGCAACGGTCACGGACGGTGAGGCAGTATGCTATGTCAGTGAAAAGGACGCATATGAAATTGCCCCCGGTAATATCGTTAGATTTGACGGCAAGGAAGGTACTGTAACGCAGCTCGGTGAGCTCCAGCCCGACGGCACCTATGCCTCTGGGATCGAAAAGGGCGACTTTTTCGCTGAGCTTGTCGCACGTCAGCAGTTAGATTTGGAACAGGAGAAGGTAGGTGTATGATTGCTACTGAGGAATTCAAAGCGGAAATTTATTCCAAATATCAGCACAAGGTTTTGAGCTACCTCAACGGCAAGGTGAACAATCTCACGCTTGCCGAGGATCTGTGCGCAGACGTTTTTTTGAAGATCTATGAAAAGCTGGACACCTTTGACGAAAAAAAGGCCTCCATCTCCACATGGATCTTTACGATCACGCGAAACCTTCTGACGGATTATTTCCGGACACGGAAGGTCTATGACGAAATCCCGGAGGAGCTTTCCGATTCTTCCTCCATTGAAGAAAGCCTGTGCAACGAAGAAATGCTTGAAACACTCGCAGCAGCTCTGGAACGGTTGGAAGAGCGTGAGCGCGATATCATCATCTTCCATTACTACTCCGGCATGACGCTCACCGCCATCGCTGAACGGATGGGGATTTCCTACGCTTATGTGAAGGTACTGCACAACAAGGCCCTGTCCAACATGAAAAAGCTGTTTTGACAGCGGAGGCCGATCATGGATAATAGATTAAAATCTTTATTTGAATATCAGAAATTTGAAAACAATCCCCGGCTTGCAAAGCTGATCGCCGAGACGGAGGCACGATACGGAAGAGTTCTGTCGGAAGACGAGCTGTTCTATGTCAATGCCGCCGGTGTGCTGGACGAACCTGCACCCGAAAAACATACAAATCAAAAGTAAAGGAGAACTTACTATGGAAATTCTGAACACAAAAAACGACAACACCCTGACCCTTGCCCTGACCGGCAGACTTGACACCGTCACGGCTCCCGAGCTGGAGACGGAGCTTGCCGCCAATCTCGATGGCGTGGAAGAACTCATTTTGGACTTCTCCGCCCTCGACTACATCTCCTCCGCAGGTCTGCGTGTTCTGCTCGCTGCACAGAAGCGCATGAACACACAGGGCTCCATGAAGGTCACAAACATCAACGCAGACATCCGTGAGGTCTTTGAGATCACCGGCTTCTGCGACATTCTGACGATCGAATAACACCGGCCGCTTCTATTTAGCTGAAAGAGGTATGTATGAATTTATCCTACATAAAGCTCGGTATTGCAACGCTGCTGCCCGTGATTTTGTCGGTAATCCTCTTTTTGCTCGACAATAGAACGGGTTTTAGCAAGCTCAACAACATAATAAAGCAAGCGATCTTCGGTGTGCTGTTTGGCGCACTTGCCATCGTCGGTACGGAATGGGGTATCCCGTTCAACGGTGCGCAGGCAAATGTCCGCGACGGTGCCGTGTTGTGCGCCGGCCTGTTTTTCGGCGGCCCTGCCGGGATCATTGCAGGCTTTATCGGTGCCGCCGAGCGGTGGATTTCCGTTGCATGGGGTGTCGGCAGCTTCACTCGGATCGCCTGTACCCTCTCTACCCTTTTCGCAGGCTTTTACAGCGCACTGCTGCGCCGGTATTTGTTTGAAAACAAAAAGCCCGGTATGCTGATCTCGCTTGCAATCGGCGTTGTGATAGAGGTTTTCCATCTAACGATGGTCTTTATCACCAACATGAATGAGCCGATCCGCGCGATGGCAGTTGTCAGGGCCTGCACGGGGCCGATGATCCTTGCAAACGGCCTATGCGTGATGCTGGCATCAATCGCCCTATCTCTGACGAAAAAGGAACACACACGGTTCAGCCGTGCCAAGGAACATATTTCAAGGACGGTTCAGCGCTGGCTGCTCGTTACTGTTCTGCTGGCGTTTGCGGCAACCTCGTATTTCGTTTTCAGCCTGCAGAACACGATCGCGACCGTTCAGGCAGATTCCCTGCTGGATCTTGCACTCAAAGAAGTCGCATCCGATATTCAGGACGCCTCGGATGACCATCTGCTCTCCATTACGTGGAGCATTGCCAAGGAATTCCAGGGCGGTGACCTGAAGCCGCTGTGCGAGCGCTATGATGTTTCTGAGATCAATATCGTAAACGAAAAGGGTACGATTATTCAGACCTCTCAGCCGCTGTTTATCAACTACAATATGGGCTCCGGCGAGCAATCGTCAGAGTTTCTCTGCCTTTTGGAGGACACACAGGAATATGCCCAAAAATATGGACCTGTTTCCTATGATCCCTCGATTTCCCGCAAATACGCGGGCGTCAAAACCGACTACGGCTTTATTCAGGTCGGCTACGACGCTGAGGTCTTTCAAAAGGACATTGACAGCGTAGTTGTCGGCATCACAAAGAACCGTCATGTCGGTGAAAGCGGTTATATTCTGATTCTCGACCGGGATTATCAGGTCGTGAGTGCCCCCGATGACTACAAGAAGACCTCCTTTGCAGAAGAAGCCCGGAACAATATTCTTCCAAAGGTCAACACAACCTTTGAAATGACGCTGGACCAACCCTATTACTGCCGTTATGACAGTGCAGAAGGCTATTACATTATTTCTCTGATGCCGACTGCCGAGGCCTTCCGTCTTCGCAATATTGCGCTGTATGTCAACGCATTTATGGAGATTCTCGTCTTCGCCATTCTCTTCCTGCTGATCTTCTTCCTGATTAAGAGAGTGGTCGTGAACAAGAT
>JAKSPM010000086.1 GCA_024404825.1 Clostridia bacterium | reverse complement strand
GTGCGCTAAATTTCTGTTTTTCGGCCTATTGACGGGGTTTCGACAATTCGCTATAATTAAGATGTATTAAAAGGAATATTTTGCGCTTTTGGGCGCTTACGATCAAAGAGGGATACATCATGATCGACGAATATAGAGAATCCGTTTCCTACCCGATGGCGGGCAAAGAAGCTAATAAAACACCGAGCGTCATAGACCTCGGAACGTGTAAGCTCGGCGGCGGGCATTTCGCGCTGATCGCGGGTCCCTGCTCGGTGGAGAATCACGACCAGATTTTATCCGTCGCTGAAGCGGTCAAGGCTGCCGGTGCCGATATTCTGCGCGGCGGTGCGTTCAAGCCCCGTACCTCTCCCTACGATTTTCAGGGTCTGCACGAGGCCGGCATCCGCTATCTTTTAGAGGCCAAGAGGGCAACGCACCTTCCCGTCATCTCTGAAATCATGGGCGTGAATGATTTAGACCTGTTCTCCGATGTAGACATCGTACAGGTCGGCGCTCGCAATATGCAGAATTTTGAGCTTCTGAAAAAGCTCGGGCAGTTAAAAAAGCCCGTGCTTTTGAAGCGCGGGATGGGAAACACCCTGCTTGAGCTTTTAATGAGTGCGGAATATGTGATCTCCGGCGGCAATGAAAACGTCATTTTATGCGAGCGCGGCATCCGCACCTTTGAGCCATATACAAGGAACACGCTTGACCTTTCGGCAGTTGCGGCTCTGCATGAGCTTTCCCACCTGCCCGTGGTCGTTGACCCGAGCCACGCCACCGGGCGTTGGCAGCTGGTGCCGCCGATGGCAATGGCTGCCGCGGCAGCAGGCGCAGACGGTCTGATGATCGAGGTACACAACGACCCCGATCACGCCCTGTCTGACGGCGGCCAGTCCATCACAACGAAGCGCTTTGCCGCGCTTTCCGAAAAAATCAAAAAGATCCGCGCAGTCGTCAGCGAATAGTTTTTTGAACGCCGCAATGAAATTGCGGCAGAAAACGAAATTTTCTTTTTATTGCGTGGAAATCCACGCAATAATGTTCAAAAGAACTACGACGGTTTGACCGAATGGCGCACTGTGTGCGCCGTTCGCGAACATTCTGTTCGCAAAGTCCACCCTAAGTGGACTTTGGTCAATAAGTCATAGTTTCGTGACCGGTGCGGCAAACGCCGCACCTGAAAAGGAACTTTTCAGGTTTTCGCGTGATAAATCACACGAAAACGGTCACTACACTGCAACTTGGTTGAACAATTTGCGCATTTTACTGCGCAAATTCCGCAAAACTTTGTTTTGCGGGCGCGGTTGACACCGCGCGTTCAAAAAGTTATAAAAAGGAGGTGCAGGCCGGATGAAAACCTTGAATATCGTTTCCTCGCGGCCTTACTCTGTTCACATCGGCACAAAGCTTCTGCGCGATTGCGGCAGCTTTCTGAAAGAGCTCGGAAAACGCGGAAAAGTCATGCTCGTATGCGGAACGAATGTCGATCCGCTGTATGCAAAGACCGTTTCCGATTCTCTTTCGGCAGCAGGCTTCCGTGTGGAGCGCTTTGTTTTTTCCGCAGGAGAAACCGCCAAAAATCCGCAGACGCTTTTATCCTTGCTGAACGCAATGGCAGAGGCCGGACTGACCCGCGCAGATTGCGTGCTTGCCCTCGGCGGCGGTGTATGCGGCGACCTTACAGGGCTTGCCGCAAGCCTATATCAGCGCGGTATTTCATTCATAAACATCCCGACCACGCTTTTGTCGATGGTCGATTCCTGCATCGGCGGGAAGACTGCCGTTGATCTGCCCGCAGGGAAAAACCTGATGGGTACCTTTTATCCCCCGGCGCTTGTTCTCATAGACACCGACACCCTCTCCACCCTGCCGGAATGTGAGATTCAAAACGGCTGTGCAGAGGTCATAAAATATGCATTTTTGCGTAAGCCGGAGCTTTTGGAGCTGCTGGCTTCACGAAGCTGGGATGCTTTGATCTCGGAATGTCTCTGCGTCAAAGCACGCTATATCGCGCAGGACGAATTTGACAGCGGGGAGCGGCAGTTCTTAAATTTCGGCCACACCTTCGGCCATGCGATCGAGGCCGCCTCCGCGTTTTCCGTTTCTCACGGTGAGGCCGTGGCCATCGGCATGGTCATCGCGACCCGCTATGCCGCGAAAATCGGATTATGTAAACCTGATTGTCTGGATGCTTTGAAAAATGCCCTGGTTCGTGCCGGACTTCCGACCGAATCGGCATATGATCGTTCTACACTTCTGCCCTACCTGCTTGCTGACAAAAAGCGCAGGCTTGACAGCCTCACTCTGGTGCTTCCGAAAAGGCTCGGCGAATGTGTGTTGAAACCGATTTCGGCTTCTTCCCTTGCGGAGGTGGAGGTATGATCTCCCTTCGCGGCACGGTCGCCGCGCCGCCCTCTAAATCCGAAGCCCTGCGGCTTTTGCTCGGTTCCGCACTGACGCGTAAGGGGGCAAGCGTTTCTTGCGGGGCGTTTTGTTCCGATGTAGCGGCGCTATGCAGCTGTTTGCGTGCGCTCGGATGGTGCGTCACCGAAACCGAACGGGAAATATCGTGCTCTCCCGATGGCATTTTTTCCGGGACGCTTTTCCCGGGCAGCTCTGCCACAGTCTACCGCTTTCTTATGCCTGTATGTGCCGCGCTCGGAAAAAAAGTCATCTTTTATCCCGATGAACAGCTGAAAAAAAGGCCGATGGAAGCCCTGTTTTCCGCGCTTTCTTCCCACGGCGTTACGATTGAAGAGAAAGACGGCATTTCCGTTTCCGGGCAGCTTTTGCCGGGAGACTATTCTTTACCGGGTGACATTTCCTCCCAGTATGCCTCGGGGCTTATGTTTGCCCTGCCGCTGCTCGATGGCGACAGCACGCTTACCTTTTCCACACCTTCGCAGTCGAGCGGCTACCTCGATTTGACCGTTTCGGTGCTTGATCGTTTCGGAATTGAGATGAGAAAGACCGAAACAGGTTATTTCATTGCAGGCAATCAGCGCTATCATTCATCTGCACCGCTTCGTCCGGAGGGTGACTGGTCTTCGGCATCCTGTTTATTATGCGCAGCGCTTTGCCGCGGAAAAATCCAAATCACCGGGCTGAACCCCGATTCCCTGCAGCCCGACCGCGTTCTGTTCGAGTTGCTCCCGCTCACGCTTGAAAACAGCGCGGTGTGTGCTAAATCTGCCCCGCTTTCTCCCCTTTCGGTCGATGTTTCAAACTGTCCCGACCTTGTGCCCGCACTCGCGATCATTGCATCCGGTGCAAAGGGAACGAGCATATTTACGGGTGCCAAGCGGCTGCGCTATAAGGAGTCCGACCGCTTATCCTCTATCGTCTGCGTCATAAACACCCTCGGAGGCCTCGCACGCATCGAAGAAAACACCCTCATCATCGAGGGCAGGGGCAAGCTGAACGGCGGCACGGTCGACCCGCAGGGCGACCACCGCATTGCCATGATGGCGCTTTGTATGCAGGTGCTCTGCGATACGCCCGTCACGGTGACAGACCTGGATTGTATCAACAAATCCTATCCCGGGTTTCTGCGGGATTTGAACTTACTGGAGGAATCAATATGAGCTCCACCTTCGGCAACCGCATGAAAATCTCCATCTTCGGCCAGTCCCATTCTGCCGCCATCGGCGTGGTGATGGATACACCTCCTGCAGGCTTCCAAATCAATATGGACGAGCTTCGCGCATTTTTAGCAAGACGCAGCCCCCACAGTGCGCTTTCAACTGCCAGACGTGAGCCGGACGAAATTGAGTTTTTATCCGGGCTTCTCGGCAATGCCACCTGCGGCGCACCGCTCTGCGCGATTATACGCAATACCGACTGCCGACCCGAGGATTATACCTACCTTGCAGACACCCCCCGTCCCGGCCACGCCGATTATACCGCAGAAATGAAGTATCACGGCATGCAGGATAAAAGCGGCGGCGGTCACTTTTCTGGCCGTCTGACCGCACCGTTGTGCATTGCCGGCGGCATCTGTAAGCAGCTGCTTTCCGCAAAGGGCATTTCGCTCGGTGTCCACCTTGCCAAAATCGGCAAGGCCGAGGACAGCCCGTGGTCGAGCCTACACGTATCGAAAGAGGACTTAGACGCGCTCGACCCCTTCTTTCCCTTAAACAATGAAGACCTGCGCCCCGCCATGGAGGCGGAGATCGAAGCCGCCATAGCAGACGGTGATTCCGTCGGCGGTGTGATCGAATGTGCCGTTTTAGGTCTGCCCGCCGGCATCGGTGCGCCGATGTTTGACGGTCTTGAAAACACCCTGTCCCGCGCCGTGTTTGCCATCCCCGGCATCCGCGGGATCGAATTCGGCAACGGCTTTGAAGCGGCTTCGCTTCGCGCAAGTGAAAACAATGACGCCTTTTCTGTAAAGGACGGGCGCATCGTGACCGAGACCAACCGCCACGGCGGCATTTTGGGCGGCATTTCCACCGGGATGCCCCTCATCTTCCGCGTTGCCGTCAAGCCGACGCCCTCCATCTCCAAGCCGCAGCAGACCGTGCGCCTTTCCACGATGGAGCAGACCACCGTTTCCGTCCACGGGCGGCATGATGCCTGTATTGCGCTTCGCGCGGCAGTGGGCGTGGAGGCAGCCGCCGCCATCGCCATTTGGGATGCCTTGGAGGATGCGAATGTCTAAACGATTCGGCCTTTTAGGCAAGACGCTTGACCATAGTTTTTCGCCGGAAATCCACAGGATGCTGGCTGATTATGAATATCAGCTTTATCCTGTTCCCGAGGAGCAGCTTGCAGCCTTTTTGAAAGAAACCGACCTTGACGGCTTCAATGTGACGATTCCCTACAAGCAAACCGTACTGCGTGCGTGTGATGAGGTCTCAGAAACGGCGCAACACATCGGAAGCGTGAACACCGTCATAAAAAGAAACGGAAGACTATACGGTTATAACACCGACTTCTACGGTTTTTTTCATCTGCTTGGGTCAGAGAGTCATTATAAAAAAGCGCTCGTTCTCGGCTCGGGCGGTGCATCGAAGGCCGTGCAGGCAGTGCTTGAAGACAGCTCGATTCCCTTTGTTGTGATCTCCCGCACAGGGGAAAACAATTACACGAATCTGTCACTGCACCGAGATGCCGACCTGATCGTAAACGCAACGCCTGTCGGGATGTACCCCGAAAACGGCGAAGCCCCCATCAATTTGGAGGACTTCCCCAACTGCCGCAGAGTGTTGGATCTGATCTATAATCCCTTGAAAACCGCCTTGATCTTACAGGCAGAAGCGCTCGGGATCAAAGCCGAAAACGGCTTGAAAATGTTAGTCAGTCAAGCGGCGAATGCGGCACAACTGTTTGAACATAATATATATTATGTAAATAGAATTGAGGAAGTAACAGACTGTCTTTTTCGGCAGCAGCGCAATATCGCCCTGATCGGGATGCCCGGCTGCGGAAAAACAACGGTCGGTGAAAAGCTCGCCGCGCTATCCGGGCGCAGCCTTTTCGACTGCGACCGTGAGCTGGAGAAAAAACTCGGCATGACCATACCCGAATTCTTTGAGAAATTCGGCGAAGCGGCATTTCGAAAGGAAGAAACAAAGCTGCTCCTCTCTCTGTCGCAAAAAACAGGCATCATTCTTTCCTGCGGCGGCGGCGTTGTATGCCGCGAGCAGAATCGGGACGCTTTGAAGCAAAACAGCATCATCGTTCACTTGGAGCGCCCGATCGAGGTATTACCTTCAAACGGAAGACCTGTCACTTTAGAGCGCGGCCTGATTGCTCTTGCCGCCGAGCGGATGCCGAAATACAGAGCCTGGGCGGATGTCAGCTTTCTCAACGACGACGCAAGCAACTGCGCAAAAACAATTCAGGAGGCACTGTTATGAGGTTATTGGTGCTGAACGGTCCGAATTTGCAGCTATTGGGGCTGCGTGAACCGGAGATCTACGGAAGAAAAACGCTCTCCGATTTAGAATCGGAAATCACCGAATACTGCAAGAGGCGCGAAATTGAGGTAGATTGTTACCAGTCCAACCACGAGGGCGACCTTGTGGACAGGATCGGCGCGGCCTACGGCGTCTATGACGGCATCATCCTCAACCCTGCCGCCTACACGCACACGAGCATCGCGATAGCAGATGCCGTGAAGGGCGTTTCGATTCCGACCGTGGAGGTACATCTTTCCGATGTGGACAGCCGCGAGGAATTCCGGAAAATTTCCTTCGTCCGCCCGAATTGCATCAAAACAATCTCGGGCAAAGGCTTTGCCGGGTATCTGGAAGCAGTAGATGTGCTGGCAGCATATCAATAAATTATTGTTTAGCGCGCTGATTTCTAAAGCCTCCCCTTGTGAGGGGAGGTGTCAAAATCGAAGATTTTG
>JAKSPM010000085.1 GCA_024404825.1 Clostridia bacterium | reverse complement strand
AAGGGATCAGAAATATCGGTATTCGGAGTTTTGCTCCGAGGTGTTGTCGTTTTCAATGACAAGGACTTTCGCATCCTCGGACACGAGGATGTTGTGCCATGCGCCCTTGCGCACATTATAGACCTTGAAGGGCTCCATGGTGACCGGGGTGCAGGCCTCTCCCATCAAAAGGGTCGCCTGACCTTTCATCAGGATGAAGATCTCGTCGGTCTCCAGATGCCGTTCGATGTACTTCATGCCTTTTTTGGTGAAGCGGTCTGCAAAGTTCAGATAGGCCACACGCCAGCTCTCAAAGGCGTGTACGGGCATATAGTCCGCGCCCTCATAGTCGAGAATATCCAGTTCCTGTTCCATGTTCATTCCTCCGTTGTATTTTTATTTTTGATGGATTGCTCAGTAAACAGCCCTTTTCCGACAAGCTCCGGACAAAGCGCTTCGTTGATCGTCTCATCGAATTTGCCGTATAGGAACAGCGTCCAGCCGAGGCAGGTAACGGGAAGCAGCAGAACGAACAGCAGATGCCCGAGCACGTGGCACAAAAGGTTGGGGATCATCAGCGGCACAAAAAACAGGCCGCAGACGGCAAGCGTTGCCAAAATGCTCCACGGCGAGGCAGAATAGACATACCGGGCATTTTTTAAGTTTGCGCCAAGGGGGTTGGAATAGACCGGGATCATCACCGCGCAGATCGCGAAGATCGGCAGGATCAGAAACACGCTGACGGCGATCGGCAGCAGGGAGATCGCGGACAGAAGGCCGGAGCTGTAGGCACCGGAAAAGAACAAAACCAAAACGCACAGCGCGATGATCAGCCCGCCGAGACCGCCTAAGATGAGCAGCTGGAGGCAGTTGCTTTTGATCCCCTTGAAAAACTCCGTCGGCAGATGGACGTTTTCCTCCCAGGCATACTGCCGCAGGACGCGCAGCGCTCCGGAAAGTCCCACGCAAAAGAGCATCAGCAGCGGGATATTGACAAGACGGCGTATCAGCTCAAAGTAGGCCAGGGCATAGCCCGCCTCCGGCTCTGACGCCTGCTCTGTGCCGGAAAGCGCCGCAAGGTAGCTGCCGGAATAGACATCCCGGACAAGCACCGAAACAAGCAGCGGCAGGGAAAACAGCAGCAAAATCAGGCTCAAGCCGAGCAGATTGCGCCATTGCAGGCGCAAAACATCGAAAAACACCGCTTTTCTGGTCTGCGGCAGCATCTGCCGTGTGTAATCCAGCTTGGCGGCTTTTTGTTTGCGTTTCAATCCGTTTCCTCCAATAAAAATACTGCCGCGCAAAGCGCCGCATTATCCTGCTTGTTCCCCTTGCCGTTTTTGCCGGCAAGGTTGACGGACTCCCTGCTGAAAAACAGAATGCAGTCCGCGGGCTCTGTCAGGCAGGAGGCAAAGCGCGTTTTTTCGGAAAGCACAATGCCGTATGACACGGTTTTGCCCTCTACGGACTCGGTATACGGCGTGATACTGCTTACGGCGTCAACCGGAAGCGGCGAAAAGAAGCTCTGTCCGACGGTCTCCGGGCAGTCTTTTTGCGCAAGGATCAGAATATCATATTCAAACTGCCGCGCGGTCAGAAGCTCTCCGAGCGCAAGGCCGTTTGGCCGGGACTGCGCCACGGTGATCTCAAGCAGGCTTTGGTCTGTCATCTGCGGAAGTGCGGCTTTCAGCTCGTCCTGCAGGCGCTGTGTGTCGAGGTTGTCCCCGATATATAGAACGCGCAGGGCTTCATTTTGCTTCGGCTTGGTGACGGCGTTAAAAATAACGCACCACAAAATGACCGGAAGCAGGACGGCAAGCAGGTATTTCCACCAGTGATACTGTAAATGTCGTTTCATTGCTCTGCCTCCATGATGACGTTGGACGCAAGACGGAAGCAGTAAGCTTCGCCCGGTTTTAAGTCCATGCAGACGGGCAGAAACAGCGTCCTGTCATTGACCGTCAGGGCAAAGCAGTCCATATCCATATAGCGAACGGACTGCGCAGGCAGGCTTTCGATCACGCCGGCGTAATCCGTCATAGGCATGCCTGCAAAGCGGCAGAGCACACGCGCCGGCAGGAGTTTGGTATTGACAAAGAAAATCAGAAAGACACCGCAGAGCACGTCGGAGACGATGTTCAACAGGCAAAAGAGGTTTGCTGTGCTGCGCGAGGCGGTGAAGACGAGGGCAAGATTGAAGCCCAGGGTCAGAATGACCGCCAGGATGCAGAGCGCCGTTTTGCATTTTTGAGCTTTCCGAACGGCAGGCAAGGGCTTTTTCAGAACGGTCTGTTTCATTTCAAAAATTCCTTCAACAGGTCGCAATGGTGCTCCTTCAGCAATTCCCTCGGCGATGCAAGGTCTGCGATTCTGCCGTCTTCAAGCACAAGCAGACGATCCGCCAGGGAAAAGGCTTCGGCAAGATCGTGGGTCACAAATACTGCGGTGATGTGCAGCTGCTGCTGTAGGTTCTTCACAAGAAGCCGCATCTGCCGGTGCAGGGTCGGCTCCAGATCCGAAAACGGCTCGTCTAAAAGAAGGACGGTCGGCTGCTTGACGAGGGCTCTTGCAAGCGCCGCTCGCTGCTGCTGACCGCCGGACAGCTGCAGCGGCTTGCGCGTGAGCAGCCAGTCGATTTCGAGCATCTGTGCGATTTTCTTGACGCGGCGGTCGATTTCGTCCTGTAAGGTGTGGATCGTCCGCAGCGGGAAGGCGATGTTCTCATAAATCGTCAGATGCGGGTATAGCCCCGGCTCCTGACGGACATATCCGATGTTTCGCTTCTGCGCGCCGTCGTCAAGCGGAAGACCGTCCACAGTCAAGGTGCCCTCGGTATATTCCATCGTTCCGAGAATGGACCGCAAGAGGGTCGTCTTTCCGCAGCCGGAGGTGCCGGCAACCACAAAGAATTCGCCGTCGTGGATCTCAAATTGAAGCGAATCCAGGGCTTTGACATATTCTTTTTTGTTCTTGTACCAGGCGGAGAAGTTATCAAACAGAATTTCTGACATAGAAAAACCAGATCACACTTTCGTCAAATTCTCATCCGGAACGTCCCAGGCATCGTCAAACGGCATTTCTTTTTCGGAGTCGATGACCTCTACGGGCAGGAGCTTTACGACCGGGCGCATATCGCCCAGAATGTGATTATAGAGAGTCTGGGCGGCGGCATAGCCGATCCGGTAGCCGTCCTGCAAAATGAAATACGGCTTTAACAGCTCGTGCTCGGCATAGGAAAGCTCGTCATCGAAGATCATCAGTTTGATGTCCTGGAGTTTGAGGGCCTTCATCGCTGCGAGGATGGGCGTACGCAGGGAGCCCTGGACGATGATGATGTCGGTATCCGGGTATTTTTGCAGGTGCCGCAGTGTCTCGCTTTTTTGCTGGGATTTGTTGTCGCTCAGAATCAGAAGATTTCTCGGCGAAATCATCTGATAGCATTTCAGAAGGCCATGGGTATAGCCGTTGATACGCGAGTCAACGGAGGAAGCCATCGCCGGAGACGGCGTGATATAGACCGGGTTGTGATATCCGTTCTGATAGAGGAACTGCACGGCATCGATCATCGCCTGATGGTCGTCCGTGGCAATGAAGGAGGCGTCGAGGTTCGGAAGTCGCCGGTCAACCATGACAAAGGGGTATTTTCGGATGGAGAAGCGGATCAGCTCGCTGTGATAGGTCGCGTCGTTATCGGCAGGAAAGAGGATGATGCCCAAAGAGCCGGAACGCGGGATGGAATGAAGCAGGCTGTCCTCTTTTTCCGGCAGACCGTCGCTGACATGGATGGTATACTCGATCTTGTATTCCTTGCAGAAATCCGCGACGCCGGAAATGATCGTGTGGGAATAGTGCGTGGTGATGGAGGGGATGACAAAGGAGATGCGGATGTTTTTCTGGAAGGCCGTCAGAAGATCGTCGGTCTTGATGTTGTCGCAGATGAAATAGCCGCAGCCATGCACCCGCGTGACATAGCCGCGCTCGATCAGCTCCTCATAGGCATGCCGCACGGGCTTGCGGCTGGCATCAAAGGTCGCGGCAAGAACACGTTCGCTCGGCAGCTTGAAATTGGGGATCGTGGCATTTCGGCTGATTAGCTCCAGCAGGTACGAAGTGATCTTTTTGTAAACGGATGTATCCATAAATCAGCCCCCTCTCTCACTAATATATATCACAGCGGGCAGATTTTGTAAATAAAGAAAATACCAGGGTACCAGTTGTTACCAGCCCGGCTCGTCGGTAATAACGCCCTTTTTCAAAATCAGGTTGGCATAGATCGCCGTTTCGCCGGTCGCAACCACGGCATAGGCCTGCTTTGCCTGTTCATAGAATTCAAAGCGTTCAATCTCCGTGAGCGCGGTTTTGTTCGGTTCGTATTTAGAGATGGTTTCGCGGAATGAAGCCCAGATCTCGGGCTGCGGTGCGTCCTTGTCCTGCACCTGCATCACGCAGACGGGGTCACTCTGCGGCTGATCCAGCGGGAAAAGCTGCAAAATGGCATCAAGAACCGGGAGCACGGAATGTCCGTCACAGCGGACAAGGCGCTTTGCACAAGCGGCTGCCGGGAAATTGCCGTCACCGATCACAAGCGTGTCGCCGTGACCCATTTCCATCATGATTTTCAAAAGCTCCGGGGGAAGGATCGAAGAGATTCCTTTCAGCATCGTTTGCTCCTCACTTTCTTGTAATAGTCTTTAATACATCCGACAGCGCAGGAACGGAGGTAATGCCGCCGCTTTGCTCGGTGGAAAGGCTTGCCGCCGTGCAGGCAAAGGAAACGATTTCGCGAAGCTCGGCGTCATTCAGCGCTTCCGGCGCCTTTCCGGTATCCAACAGCTTTGCCATCGCACTGCCGCCGAAAATATCACCTGCGCCGGTGGTGTCCTTGACATGGATGCCCTTGGGAGAGGCGACCATGCCGCAGGCGTTTTTGTTCTTAAAATAACAGCCGTCAGCACCGCAGGTCACAAAAACGAGCTTTGTGCCGAAGGTTTCCGCGATGTGGGCGGCGCCTGCCTCGGGCGACATACCGAAGAGAAAGTCTACCTCATTGTCGCTGATCTTCAGGACATCCGCCTGAGAGATCGCCCACAAAAGCTGTTGCTTTGCCTCCTCTTGGTCACGCCACAGCGGAAGCCGCAGATTGGGGTCACAGGAAATGAGCTTGCCCTGCTTCTTTGCATAGCAAACGGCCTTTTGCGTTGCCGTTTTTGCAGGCTCGTCCGTCAGCGACAGCGTGCCGAAATGGAAGACTTTTGCTTCGTCGATCATGCGCCAGTCGAGCGCCTGCTCGGAGAGCTGTGTGTCCGCGCCGGGCTTTCTGGCAAAGGAAAATTCACGGTTGCCGGTCGCGTCAAGCGTGACAAAGGCAAGGGTCGTAAAATAGTTGTCATCGGTAAGCAGACCACGGGTGTCAATGCCCGCCTGCTGTAAGGTGGCAGTCAGAAGCTTGCCGAAAGCATCGGTGCCGACCTTGCCCAGAAGCGCGGTCTTTTTGCCGTATTTGGAAAGTGCGGCAAGAAAGTTTGCAGGGGCACCGCCCGGATGGGCGCTCATCGTGGGATAGCCCGCCGCATCCTTATTTTCACAGGTGAAGTCGATCAAAAGCTCGCCCAGGGCTACAACATCAATCATAATTCTCTCCTTATTTTGCCGCAGGGTATTCGTTGCACAAAAGACGGTAGGGCGCCTCGTCCTCCTCGATCGTCGGGAAACGGCCGACCGGCGGGTTGAAGCGGTTGTCGGTGTTGTCGTCGTTGCACTGGCTGACCTCGCCGAGCAGCACATTGCCCGTGCCGGGCTCGACCTCAAAATCGTGATAGAGATACTGCTGAATGTGGATGCTCTCGCCCGGGGTCAGGCGAATCTGCGTGCCGGCGGGGACGGTATAGGTGCGGCCGTCGGTGTGGACGGTGACGTTGGAGTGATAGTCGATCTCCTCGTTGGGCAGAGAATTGTAAACGCGGATGAGGACGTTGCCGCCGCCGCGGTTGATGATGTCTTCCGTCTTATACCAGTGGAAATGGTTGGGCGCATACTGTCCCTCTTTGAGATACAGGAGCTTTTCGGCATAGACCTTGGGATATTTGTCCGCCAGCTTGCGGTTGCCGTTGCGGATGGTAATCAGGGAAAAACCGACCTTATTGAAGTCGCCGAGGCCGTAGTCGGTGATGTCCCAGCCGAGCATACACTCGCGCACTTCATCATACTCGTGTCCGACACTCTGCCACTGCTCCGGCGTAATATTACAGAACGGCGGCAGATAGCAGTGCTCTTTTCTGCACATTTCTTCCAGTTCTTTCAAGGCTTTGTTGATTTCTGAACGTTTCATATAGATTCTCCTTTTCGAAAGGTAAATTTGTGTTTAGCG
>JAKSPM010000084.1 GCA_024404825.1 Clostridia bacterium | reverse complement strand
CTTTCTGACGGCGAAGAAGAATACTTTTTGGCGAGAGATCCGATATTTTTGCATACTTTGGAATAATAGTTTTTTCGCGAAATATGTTGAAAAAAGGCCTTGATTGACTATAATATATATTGTGTATGTGTAATTTTAACCTATCGTAATACGGCTATGATAATTTCGAAAATATTTCGCATAATTTTTTCGAAAAAGTTGTAGCCACTTTTCCATTTGCATCGTATAAAGAAATGCTAGGACGAAAAATGTAGCTTGTAGCCGACATTCGGCTTACCTTGTATAAATCAACATAAAAAGGAGAAAAGACAATGAAATTCACCGAAGAACAGATGAAGAAGTTCAGCGAGGCAAAGAGCGTAGAGGAAGCACTTGCTTTTGCCAAGGAAGAAGGAGTCGAGATCAGCGAAGAGGAAATCAGGAAATATTACAATGCTACCCGTATTCCGGCAAGAGACGGGGAGGGCGAGCTTTCCGATGACGAGCTGGACAATGTTGCCGGCGGCATTTATGCCTGCAATGACGGCAGACTGATCGTTTCCTGCGGCTACTGGTGCAACAACTGGCGCCACTACCAGTGCGGCGGATTTGCTAAGCCGGTATACGGTTTTGGCGGTGAAGACAAAGTCACGTACTTTTGCGACAAATGCAAAAATAAAGGTTATACAGGCTGGACAGGGATCGGTTACTGCGAAACCTGCGATTACTGCGTGATAGAAGCCGGTCAGTGGAAGTGCAACAACCCAGTCAATCACAAAGATAACCAATAATAGTCCCATGAAATGCATCCTTTCTGACAACATCGCCCTGCGCTCGTGGAGGCTTGTTCCTTATGCCTGCTACCAAAAAGGTGAGCGAAACGCAAAGGGTCTGAAAAAAGAAGAATACGCCCTGCTGAAGTGCTGCGACGGAATGACCGAGATCGAAGACTCAGAGCTTTTGCAAATCCTGTTGCAACGCCGTCTATGCCGTCCTGCCGTGGAAGAGGAAACCCTTTCCGACTGGCAGCGGGAAAAGGTCTGCGACAACCGCTATTTTCCGGCGCTGAACTGGATGATTACGGGCAAATGCAACTATAACTGCCTGCATTGCTTCAACGCCGCCGACAACAATCGCCTGCAGAGTGAATTCACCCTGGAGGAAGCCGAAAAGCTGATCTGTGAGGCGGAAAAGTGCGGGATCAACGCCTTTACCATTACGGGCGGCGAGCCGATGCTCCATCCTCACTTTATGGAGATCATCCGCGGCATCTATGCGCACGGTATGTATGTGGAGGAGCTGAACACCAACGGCTATTTTCTCACGCAGGAAACGCTGGATGAAATGAAATCCTTCGGCTGCTATCCGCTGATAAAAATCTCCTTTGACGGTATTGGCCATCACGACTGGTTGAGAGACCGCAAGGGTGCGGAAGAAGATGCCCTGCGCGCCATCCGTCTTTGCGTGGATAACGGTTTCAGTGTCAAGGTACAGACCAACGTACATCGGCTGAACGTGGACACGATGCTTCCTACCGCAAAGTTGATGAACGAGCTCGGTGTGAATAAGATGCGCATTATCCGCACCACCGAGGCGCCGCGTTGGGTACAGAATGCGGGCGATGCCTGCCTGACCCTTGAGGAGTATTTCGATGCCATGTTGAAGTTCCTCGAGGAATATGCTCGGACGGACGCCCAAATGGATATGGACATTTGGAACTTTGCCTTGATGTGGCCCCGAACGAAGCAGTTCCACTCCAAGGCAGTCGGTTGTCTGGCGGGACTGTACCGCGACAATCTTCCTGTCTGCCGCGGTAACCGCGGTATGGTCGCGGTGGGCGCCAACGGCAATCTCTACCCCTGCCATCAGATGTCGGGGTACTATGAGCAGCACGGCTGGAGCCTCGGAAATGTGAAGACCGACAGTCTGCAGCATTGCTTGCAGGAAGGCGTGTACATCAACGAGGTGTGTACCACCGTCCGGGAGTTGAAGGAGCACAACCCGAAGTGCGCCGGGTGTAAGTGGTTCACTTACTGCGTGGGAGGATGCCGCGCCATCGGACTTGCACTGACAGAGGACAAGCTGGGCGAGGATCTGTCAAAGTGCCTGTTCTATAACGGCGGGTACATGGAGAAACTGCAGGCTGCACTGCCGGAATACAATAATGTTTCCCCCGTTCCGTAAAATCCGGTGTTGTCGGATTTTTTTGTAGCCACATTCCCTTTTGCATCGTATAAACGGGTGCAACGGTGGTTAAAAGGCCGCACAAAACACGCCGAACGATGATTGAATGGCACAGACGGTCTGTGGCGATTCCGTTATTTTATGGATAAAAAACATTACAACGCGGTTTGGGTGAAAGGGGACAATATGAAAGCTGAAGAAAAAAAGTACATAGCATCCGATGCCGGATGGCATCTGTCCAGATACAATCTTACTGCACCTTGTCCGGAGGATGATAATAAGCTCATTATCGTGAATACCTTCCGCGGGAACTGCGCCGTCTACAACCTTGCCGAGCTGTATCTGCTGAAGGAGATTGAAACGCTGCACACAGATCACCCGATTTTGGAACGCTTTGCAAAGCGTGGACTGATTGTGAATTTCGATGAATTGGAAGCAATTAAGATGGCAGGACGGATGTCCAACCAAAGCAGCGGTGTTTCACTGACGATCTGCCCCACAATGGGGTGCAATTTTGACTGTCCTTATTGCTTCGAGCATCATGTTAATGAAAAAATGACCGAGGAAATACAGGAGGCCGTTGTCACGCTTGCAGAAAAGCTGATCGACATGGCAAGCGTCAAAGCCCTTTCGGTAACATGGTTTGGCGGCGAGCCGCTGCTGGCAACGGACGTGATTGAGCAGCTCTCCGAAAAGCTGATGGCACTCTGCGAGGAAAAGAAAGTCCCGTATCGCGCGGGAATTATCACAAACGGCTATCTTTTGACGCAGCAGACCGTGGATATGTTAGCTCGGGTGAAGGTGATGTCTGCGCAAATCACACTTGACGGCGTCGGAGAAATGCACGATGCCACCCGTCACCTTGTAAACGGCGGCGGCACCTTCGATCGCATTACGGAAAATCTGCGGACGCTCAAAATTCCGTTTTCGGTCAGTGTCCGACATAATGTGTATGCGGAAAACACCGATCAGATCACTCCTCTGAGAAACCTGGTCAAAAAACTCGCTGCCGAGAGCGGCAACAAACTGTCTTACTATCCCACACACGTCAGCAGCAACGAGGCGACCGCCGAAAGGAAAGCGGATGTGCGCACTTTGTGCGGTGAGGTCTCTGCAGATATCGGAGTCCTTGATGCTGTCGGCCGCTTTGCAACGATGCGTGGATATTATTGCGGAGCCAGTTGCTTTTTCTCGCTGGGAATCGACGCCGGAGGACGGCTGCACAAATGCTGGGAGGACGTCGGAAGTGACGCGCATAGCTTCGGTGACGTGAGGGTTTGGAATCCGAAAAATCCCATTTATTCCGCTGACGCACCCGATAAGCTGACCTGCTATCTGAACACCGCCATGCCGTTTGACGATCCCGAATGTATGGAATGTCCGTTTCTTCCGACTTGTGTCGGCGGATGCCCGCACAAACGCATCTATGACGGGAAGCATTCCTGTGTGCCGTTTAAGGATTTCCCCGAAAAATACGTGTTTGCTCTTTATGAAAGAATGAAAAGAGAGACCCAAATAAAAGCCGAAGCACAGGCGGCTGACGAAGCGAAGGATACATAACGGTAATTCCATTTACCGCCGACTTGGCGGCAAATGATTACATATTTTTTGAAAAGGAGATATAAGAATGATCAACGACAAAATTCGGTCAAAGATCGATGCGCTGCCCGATGAGAAAAAAGAAAAACTCAAGGACTGCACAACGAAGCGTGAACTGTTGGACCGCATCGCAGAATCCGGTATGGAACTGGCTGATGAGGAGCTGGAAGCGGTTTCCGGCGGCTACTGCTGCTCGGATTGTCAACGTCACGACACGGGCGGACCGCGGGAGAACATTTGCAACTCTTATTGGTTCCCCGAGGATTGCAGCTACGACTGTATTTCTTTCATGGATCCTGCTACCCACGAGTGCCACCATTGCGATTATATTTGCACCTCGCACTATATTCCCGGTCTGTAAAATGGAGAAGACCAAATCCCGCTGATTGCACAACAGGCAGAAAACAGAGTCCGCAAGCTGAAAGAGTTTGCGGATAGCAGACAACTTCGTGAGCAACCGTAAGATATGCCGATCGGCACGGTGATAATCACAAAATTCATTGGCTTTTAAGCAGCTGCGCCGCATAGATATCTGATTAAAATACTATGACTTATTGACCAAAGTCCACCTTTCGTGGACTTTGCGGACAGAATGTCCGTGAAAGGCGTACACAGTACGCCATTCGGTCAAACCGTCGTAGTGTAGTAAACATTTTCGCGTGATATTTCACGCGAAAATATGAAAACTCCGTTTTCTACAGCGGCATTCGCCGCTTTGTTCACGAAACTATGACTTATTGACCAAAGCCCACCGCTGGTGGACTTTACGGACAGAATGTCCGCGAATGGCGCACAATGTGCGCCATTCGGTCAAACCGTCGTAGTTCTTTTGAACATTTTTGCGTGGATTTCCACGCAAAAACAAGAAAACTGCGTTTTCAACCGCAATTTCATTGCGGTGTTCAAAAAACTATAAGTTTGAAAATTCCCGAAACTTTATAAGTTTCGGGAATTTTTACGTCTGTTTTAGGACGCATATTCAATTCTGCCGAACAGTCCGATTCATCGACAAAGAACAATGCGTTTTCTTTGCCGAAAAATCCGATATTTCCGAGAAAACTGTTGTAAATGCCCGCTGCTTCCGATATAATGTATTTTGTATAGTTATATGGATAAGAAAATGACAATACATCACAGCTAATATAAAGGAGCGGTACCGAAATGCAAGAAGAAATATTCAGAAAAAAGAGCTTGGATAAAGTCAAATCCCCTGAAACGCTGGACGATTATATTCATGTGTCCAATCCGGGCGTATGGCTGGTACTGGTCAGCATAATTGTCCTGCTGATAGGTGCCGGTGTGTGGGGTATTTTCGGCCACATCGACAGTACCGTGCCGTCCACCGTCTGCGTTGAGAACGGAAAGGCAGTCTGCTATGTCGCGGAGAATGACATTGCCTCTGTTCGGACCGGCATGACCGTAAAGTATGCAGGCTGCGAGGCAGTCATTGACAAAATCGGTGAAAAGGGTGATATGGGCTATCTCTGTGAGCTGACGACCGAGTCCTCTGCTGCTGACGGCTTCTATAAGGGCAAGGTGGTTCTGGAAAGCTATAAACCCTTATCTTTTGTTCTGAATTGAGGCTTGCGATATGGCGAAGAAAATAAAAAAGCCGATAACCGAAGGCGTTGCCAAAGTGCCGGTCGTGATGCAGCTGGAAGTGCTGGAATGCGGTGCGGCAAGTCTTTGCATGGTTATGGCCTATTATAACAAATGGATACCGCTGGAGCAGGTCCGTGAGGACTGCGGCGTATCGAGAGACGGGTCAAATGCCCGCAATGTCCTGAAGGCTGCCCGTTTTTATGGATTTGAAGCCAAGGGCTACCGCTATGAGCCGGAAACGCTCCGCAAGAAGGGGAAATTCCCCTGCATTATCCATTGGAATTTCAATCACTTTGTGGTGCTGGACGGATTTCGCGGCAATAAAGCATATCTGAACGACCCGGCGAAGGGCGCTTACAGCGTGCCGATGGAAACCTTTGACAATTCTTTTACCGGCATCTGTCTGCAGTTTGAGCCGACAGACGCATTTGTGCCTTCCGGAAAGCCGAAGAGTATGCTGGCATTCGCCAAAAAGCGCCTCAAGGGTACCGGTGTGGCGATTGCCTTCACCGTGCTGACGAGTATTGTGGCTGCGCTGATGGGTCTGCTGCAGCCTGCGTTTTCCCGCGTGTTTCTGGACCACCTGTTGGACGGTGGAGACCCCGGATGGGTCAAGCCGTTCCTTCTGCTCCTCGCCGGATTTAACATCATTCAAATCATTATGTCTGCTTTGCAGGCAATCTATTCGAAGCGTATCACCGGCAAGATGGCGGCAGTCGGCAATGCCACCTATATGTGGAAAATATTCAAAATGCCGATGAAATTCTTTTCTCAACGCATGGCGGGCGATATTCAGGGGCGGCAGAGCTCCAATGCCTCTATTGCCAACACGCTGATCAACACACTTGCACCGCTTGCGCTGAACTCGGTCATGATGGTGTTTTACCTTGTCGTTATGCTGCGCTACAGCGTCATCCTGACTGTGATCGGAATTGCATCGCTTACCGTGAATGCCGTTGTATCCAGATACATATCCAAGAAGCGCATAAATGTCACGCGTGTGT
>JAKSPM010000083.1 GCA_024404825.1 Clostridia bacterium | reverse complement strand
AACGAACGGAGGCCTCCCTTGTGGATCGCGCCCTACGATCTCAAAAGAATACCAAATATGTGTTAAACGTCCTTTTGCACCTGCAAGAGGACGGCAAGCAACAAGTTACGCCTGACAGTAAGCTCACAGCGATTTCTTGAAGCAGATGATCCTGTTTGCCTCCTGAAAGCCGACACCCAAATGGAAGTGCAGGGAGGCGGTGTTTGTCAGCGCGCAGTCGCTTGCGAATTCCTTGCAGCCCTGCGCCCGTGCCCATGCCTCGCACTCGTGCACGAGCCCCTTTGCAATGCCGAGCATCCGGCAGCTTTCTTTAACATAAATGCCCTCCAGATACCCCACGGGGCTGGCCTTACAGCCCTCCACATAGTCGTGCCTAAGGCTGCAGAGCGCAACGCCGGTAAAGGTGTTTTCATCAACGCTTGTAAATACGGCGGAATTCTGTCCCTCCGCATAGTCTGCCACGAGGTGCATCAGGTTTTCCTCGGAATCGTCCGGCTGGAGTTTTTTTACAAGCGGCGCCAGCAATGCCGCATCTGTTTTCTTCGCTTTCATATTGCATAGCTTCCTTTCAATTTCTGACTTTATTCTATTCGCTTGCGCAGGCTTGTCAACTTTGACCGGAAATGGTAGAAAAGACCACTGTTTCCGACAGAAAAAACTTGCGGTTTTCGGCAAAAATATTTATAATATAAGAAAATGAGGTAGTATGAGTTTTCTTTCGGCGGAAAGGAGCAAATGTATGAACCCTATACAGGTCAATGTTATTTTGAATTTGTTCAGCCTTGCGGTGGTCGCGCTGATCCTCGGCGGCCTTTTTTTTGACCCGGACAAACGGGTACGGCAAACGAAGATCTTCTTTTTCTTGTGCTGCGTCATTGCCGTTGCGCTTGTTTTCGATATCATATCGATCTGTCTGAACGGAAACGAAAAGCTTACGATCTTCAGCTATATCATAAACCTGATGGATTTTCTGTTCTCGCTGCTGGCCAGCCTCATGGCGCTGCTTCTGACGAACAGCTTCATTGAACCGATCAGCAAGCTAAGGAAAAGGATCACCCTGATTATTAAGATCATCTATTTTTTATTCGCTGTGTTCTGTGTCGTCGGCACCTTCTTCGGCTGGATCTTCACGATCAATAACGGCGAATTTGTGCGGGGGAAGTATATTCTCCTGTTCTATATGTTCCCGTTTCTCACGATCCTTTATTGCTGTATCTCGTCCATCATTACAGAGAAGCTCAGAACCATGGAAAAGCTCTCCTTCCTGCTTCTCCTGCTCTTTGTGTTTTTCGGTGAGATATTCCAACTGATTTACCCGAAAATATCCTTCGGGTTTACATCGAGCGCGTTAGCTGTTCTTGCCATCTATATCGGCATCTTCGTGCAGCGCAGCAGAAGGCTTGCCGAGGTGGAAAATGAGCTCAGCCGGAAGCGAATGAGCGTGATGATCTCACAGATGCAGCCGCATTTCCTGTTCAACAGCCTGACCACGATCATGGATCTGTGTGACCGTGACCCGAAGATGGCGAAGCAGGCGATCTCTGATTTTTCTGACTACCTGCGCGGCAACCTTGACGCCATGTCCTCCGAGAGCCTGATCCCGTTCGAGCAGGAGCTGGAGCATTGCAAGACCTATCTCGGCTTTGAGCAGCTTCGGTTTGATGATGCCCTGCGCATCGTTTACGACATTCACTATACAGACTTCTCCGTGCCGCCGCTATCCGTGCAGCCGCTTCTTGAAAATGCAGTCAAGCACGGCGTCGGCCACAAAAAGGGCGGCGGCATGGTAATGCTGACCGTAGAGGAGGAGCCGAGCGAGATCATCATCCGCATCATGGATGACGGCGTCGGCTTTGATATGTCCGCACCGCCCGACCCCAAGCGCAGTCATGTCGGCATTGAGAATGTCCGCAGCCGTCTGGCACAGATGTGCAGCGGCAGACTGCGTATTTCCAGCAATCCCGGAACGGGAACTACGGCGGTCATCCGCCTGCCGAAGGAGGCACAGCGATGAAGGTAATTGCAGTTGATGATGAAGCAGGCGCACTGCGTGTGTTAACGCAGGCGATTTCCGAGGCAATTCCCGATGCGGATATTACGGGGTTCCAAAGCGGGGAGGAGGCAGTGTCTCATTTGCTCCGCAATCCGGACATTCGTGTTGCATTTTTGGATATTCAGATGCGCGATACCGATGGCCTCACCCTCGGCAGACGCTTAAAGAAGATCCTGCCGCAGCTTGATATCGTATTTTGCACGGGCTTTTCCGAATACGGCGTCGAGGCCTGCAATATGCAGGCAAAGGGCTATCTGCTCAAGCCGATCACCGCGCAGAAGATCACAAAGCTCTTAGAGCGTTTCCGGGCACCTGAGGATGTAACGAAGAACGGCATATATGCACAGACCTTCGGCAATTTCAGCCTTTTTGCCGATGGCAGGCTTGTTTCCTTCAGCCGTGCCAAGTCGCAGGAAATGGTTGCATATCTCATTGACCGCCGCGGCTCCGGCGTGACCCGCAAGGAGCTTGCCGCCGTGATTTTGGAGGATGACACCTATTCCCGCGCTACGCAGAGCTATCTGACGCAGATCATTGCCGATGCCTGCAAGGCCTTGCGGCAGGTCGGCTATGAAGATTTGATCGTCAAGCACTATAACAGCTATGCAATCAATAACGCGATGCTCCACTGTGATCTGTATGACTATGACAAGGGCGATCTGAGCCGCTTCCATGGAGAATATATGACGCAGTATTCGTGGAGCGAGCTGACCCTCGGCGAAATGCTCCGCGACTGAATCGAGCGCTGTTATACATCTGTTAACATGTCCCTGTTACAATACGCAAAAAGCGTAAAAGTGTAGTTATCATTCCAGCTTTCCCGCCGGGTCCTTCCGGGCGGGTCAAGGAGCACCCTGTATGAAGAAGAAGAAAAAAGGGACATTTACAACCATAATCATCATCCTCATTGCGTTGGCCGGCATCGCGCTTCTGCTGTACCCGACTCTTTCCAACTACTGGAACTCCCGCCATGCGACAATGACGATCATGCGCTATACGGAGCAGGTTGCCAAGATGTCGGATGAAGAGATCAACGCCATGTGGCAGGCTGCCGTCCAATACAACGAGCGCCTCAGCAAAAAGCCGGGCGCATCCATGCTTTCCGACGCGGAGAAGGCCGAATATCAAACACTTCTGGATGTCGGCAACACCGGCGTCATGGGCTATGTGGAAATCAAGAGCCTGGATGTCTTTTTGCCGATCTATCACGGCACGGACGATACCGTTCTGCAGATCGCAGCAGGCCATGTAGACTGGACGAGCCTGCCTGTCGGCGGTGCGAGCACCCACAGTGTTATTTCCGGCCACCGCGGGCTTCCGAGTGCGAAGCTCTTTACAGACCTGGATGAGCTTGTGATCGGTGACACCTTTACCGTGAACGTTCTCGGCACCACGATGACCTATGAGGTCGATCAGATCTTGACTGTTTTGCCGCATGAGATGGACGCTTTGACCGTCACTGAGGGCATGGACTATTGCACCTTGATGACCTGTACGCCCTACGGCATCAATACCCATCGTCTGCTTGTTCGCGGACACCGCGTTCCGAACGAGCTCGATCCCACGCCTACGAGAGTTGTTTCCGAAGCCGTTCAGATCAGTCCGATTCTTGTCTGCGCGATTACGGCAGCCATTCCGCTGTTGCTGATCGTCATTGCCGTCCTGCGGCGCAGAAAAGAAAAACGGGCGAGGAAAACAGTAGAACCGCACAATGAAAAATCCGAATAATTCTTTTGTTGTAATCGCGGTCATTTGTTGCAGGAGATCAGAAGAATGCGAAAAAAAGGAACATTGTTTTTTGTGATCGGTCTGCTGCTGATTCTCGGCGGACTCGGACTTGTAATCTATAATTTCGCCACGGATGCAAAGGCAGGGAAGACGGACAAGGTCGTGCTGGAACGGATTCGCAGCATTGTGCCGAAGCCTGTGCCGATCAAGGAAGCAGACGACTATATCATGGACTCCATGGAGGTGCCGGACTTCCTGCGCGATCCGCTGCGTGATATGCCGACGGTCGAGGTTGACGGCAACAAGTACATCGGTATCGTTTCAATTGATTCTATCGCTCTGGAGCTTCCGGTGCTCTCCGAGTGCAGCACGTCAAACCTCCGCATCGCACCCTGCCGCTTTACCGGCTCGGTGTATCAGGATAATATGGTCATTGCCGGGCATAACTATTCCAGCCATTTCGGCAAGATCCCCGATCTGAAGATGGGCGATATCGTGACCTTTGCCGATGTCGAAGGCAACCTCTTCACCTTTGAGGTGACGGAGATTGAGATCGTCGGCGCGACCGATGTGGAATATATGACTGTCGGCGACTGGGATCTGACGCTGTTCACCTGTACCTGGGGCGGTGCCAAGCGTGTGACGATCCGCTGCGACCGGATCATGGAATCCAAAGATTGATTTGGCAGACTCAAAGCATCTGCACACGAAAAGGCTTGCCGTGCAAAAATTAAGACTTACTGCGCAACTCTCACTCTGCCGTACCTGTGTACGAAGGCGAGTGAGAGCTGCTTGTTTTTTTGCGCACTGTGCTGTCTGTTCATATAATATATAATGTAAGCGCGACAGGCTGCACTGCACGCAGAAAAAATTTTTTGTTAACAGATCCGGAAAAAATTCTGAAATTCAATATATGGTGTTGTCTGTGTTCTTCCGCGCGGTTTTTTCGTATATATTGATATGGTCATCAGTTTTTGCCGTTCTGATCGCGTAAAAAATACCAAAAAAACTTCAAATTTTTGAAAAACATTCGGATTTTGTTATACATCTGTTAACAGCGCGCTGTTAGAATACGCCCGAAAGATAAAAACAATACCCATAGGAGAGTACTACGATGACTGACAAAGAATTAAAAAAACTGCATCGTCGCGATCTGCTTGAATTGCTCATTCAACAGACGGAAGATAATGAAAAGCTGCAGTCCCGGGTCGATCTGATGAACGCCCAGCTGCAAAGCAGAAATATCAATCTTTCCAAGGCAGGCTCGATCGCCGAGGCGGTCATTCAGGTCAATGAGGTGTTCCAGAAAGCCGACAAGATTGCAGAGCAATATTTGGAAAATGTGCGTCTGCTTTCCGAGCGGCAGGAGGAAACCTGTGCGCGTATGGAGCTTGAGTGTCAGGAAAAATGCGATGCCATGCTCGAGGAAGCGGAAAAGCAGTGCGAGGCGAAGAAAAAGGAAGCCGAGGATTTTTGGGCAAGCCTTTCCGTCCGACTTGATAATTTCTACAAGGAGCACGCAGGACTGCGTGAAATTCTTGCCATCAAAGGGAATCAAATCTGATGAAGAAAATGCAACAGCAGTTGCCTGAGCTGCAGCAGTTAAAACAGGAGCTCGAACGGGAAAAGAGAAAAGGCCGTCTGCGCAAGACGATAAGAAGCACGATCTACACGCTTCTGATCGTTGCGGCGATCGCGGTCCTGATCGCAACCTTCCTGCTTCGCGTCTATAAGGTTTACGGCAGCTCCATGACGCCGACGTTATCGTCCGGTCAGATTGTCGTTGCAGTGAAGACCAAAAAGTATAAGCCCGGCGACGTCATTGCGATGTACTACGGCAACAAGCTGCTGATAAAGCGTTGTATCGCACCTGCAGGGAAGTGGGTGGATATCGACGAGGACGGTAATGTTTCCGTCAACAACAAGGCATTGAAGGAGCCGTACCTGGTTGCCAAGCATTACGGCCGTGAAAACAAC
Organism: Clostridia bacterium; assembly: GCA_024404825.1. GTDB lineage: Bacteria > Bacillota > Clostridia > Oscillospirales > Oscillospiraceae > JAKSPM01. The sequence goes on along the minus strand of JAKSPM010000083.1, from coordinate 623 downwards.
ATCGAATATCCCTATCAGGTTCCCGAAAACAGTATCTTTGTTATGGGAGACCACCGCGAAACCTCGGTTGACAGCCGAAGCACATCCGTCGGCTGTATCGACTTAGAGGGTGTAGAAGGAAAAGTATTCTTCTGCATCTGGCCGCTGAAGGATTTCGGCCCGATCAAATAGAAGAAAGCAATCAAAGCGTAATTTAGAAAAATGCAGAAAGGGGGGGCTTTTTTGACTACGGAACGCCTGCACGAAGAGGCAAGGCTGCTTGAGAAAAACCGCAGAAGAAAGCTCCGCAACAAACGGGTTTTGCCGGTCGTTGCAATTATTGTAATAATCTGCACGATTTATGCGCTGATTTTACCGGCGTTTACTCTGAACAGAGGCCTGATCTGCGGTATGGTAGAGCACACGCACACAGACGAATGCTACGGAGAGATCGTGGTGCCGCAGAGCACACGGCTGATCTGTGAGCTTCCCGAGCATGTGCATGACGAAACCTGCCGCGATGAAGAGGGCAATCTCATTTGTGAATCAGAAGAGCATACCCACACCGAAGAATGTTTTGAGATCATCCCCGAGCACACCGAGCGGGGGCTGATCTGCACGCTTTCGGAGCACGTACATACCGA
>JAKSPM010000082.1 GCA_024404825.1 Clostridia bacterium | reverse complement strand
CCCCGGGGCGGTTTGAACCGCTCCGAGGGTTGGCTTGATGAATAATATTTCAGCTTATTGATTTTCAGCCTTTTTCGTAGGCGATGACAATGCGGCGGTTGGGCTCGGTGCCGGTGGAGAAGGTCGTCACATTGGGGGTATCCTGCAAAGCTGCATGGATGATATGACGATCATAGGCATTCATGGGCTCCAGGGTGAAGTTCTTGCGATACTTGACAGCCTTTGCAGCCATCTTGTTTGCAAGGTGTTCCAGGGATTCCTCCCGCTTGCCGCGGTAGTTCTCAGCATCAACGGTGATTCTGGAGCGCTTATTGGCATCACGGTTGATGGCATAGTTGGTCAGGTGCTGGATGGCGTTTAAGGTATCGCCTCTGCGACCGATCAGCATACCAAGATTCTGGCCGACGAGCTCGACATCATAGCCTTCCTCGCTGTTCTTGGCGCAGTGGGGAACTGCATCGGAGCCCATATGCTCCAGAAGACCCTTGACGAAAATTTCAATGGCTTCTTCCTTGGAGCCAGGCTCTGCGGGTGCATATTCCTTGGGTGCGGCGGGAGCTTGAGGCGATGCCGGACGCTCGGGGCGCGGAGCACGTTCCTGCTTGGCGGGCTTTGCGGGTTCTGCCTTGGGTGCAGGCTTAGGCTCAGGTTTCTTTTCCTGCTTGGGTGCCGGCTTCTTTTCTTTGGGCTTGGAACGCGATGCGGAAGACAGTGCGGGCTTCGGCTCGGTCTTCTCATCGGGTACTTCGTAGGTCACTTTGATCTTTGCGGGACTTGCGCCGATGCCTAAGAAACCGGACTTCGCGTTTTCCAATACTTCAACATTGAAATCATCGCGATCCAGGCCGAGCTGTGCTGCGGCGGCGGCAATGGCAAGATCAATGGTTTTGCCGATGGTGATGATACTCTTTTCCATAATTACTCCTCGGTTGTATCGTTGGGAGCGTCCTTCTTCGAATAGCGGTCGGCAGTATAGGCTCTACCTCTGGAATACGGACGGTCGGGATCGCCGGAAACAGCATCGCTATCCTGAGAGGCCTTCTTCGCCGCGAATTCTCTTGCCGCGGCTTCCTTCTCCGCTTTCAGCTGCTGTTCCAGCTTTTTCTTACTGGTATTGAAGGTGATTCCTTCGGGGTTTTCCGCACGGCGCTGCGCGCGGATACGTTCTTTCTCTGCTTCTTGCGCTGCCTTCTGTGCAGCCTTTTCGCGTTTGACTTCGTCCTCTGCGTCATAGACCTTCTTATAGTGCCGGGTCAAAATGACATCCTGCACAATGCCGAACAGTGCCTGTGCAATCCAGTAAATGGAAAGGCCTGCAGGCATCAGGAAGCCGAAAACGGCGCTCATGATCGGCATCATATACATCATGGACTGGGTCGATTTGTTGGCAAGCTCCGCGGCCTCCGTGTCCTTTTCGCCGCGTTCATTGGTGGTGACCTGATTGTTCATTTTCTGAGAAATGATCATCGAGGCATAGTTGAACAGCGCCGAGACTACAGGGATCAGGAACTGGCCGATATCATTCCAGTTCTTTGCCTTCCAGATACGGAAGTTCGGTGTGCCGGAAAGGTCGATGCCCCAAAGAGTGAAATTCATGCCGTTGGGCACGTGTTCCTTAAACATCTCCTGGGCAACGGAAAGCTGCCAGTAAGCAGCCTGACGGGTCGAGGTTGCCGTGCCGAAATGTGCACGAAGAAGCTTCAGCGCTTCCGGATCCAGATGCCGGACATAGGTCAGCGGCTCACGGATTACATAGTACAGCGGGATGAGGATGAGCAGCGGAATGAAAGACCAAAGGCAGCCGCCGGTCATGGAGACGCCCTCTTCCTTATAAAGAGCCATCATCTCCTGCTGATACTTTGTTTTGTCATCTCCGCACTCGCGCTCGAGCTCCTTGAGCTGCGGGGCAAGACGTGCGGTCTTCATTGAGGTCTTCTTTTGCTTGGCGCTTAAAGGCAGCAGAATGAGCTTGACCACAAGCGCGAACAAAAACAGCGTCAGCGCATAGTTTGCGGTGAAGTCATACAGCCATTCAAACACATAACCGAAGACGATCGGGATGAAGGTTCTGACAGACATGGATACTAGATACATGGATTGTCCTCCAATCAGATGGAGTGCCTTCTACGGCACAGGGTCGTAAGGGTCGGATTTGTTGAAGGGGTTGCACCGAATAAGCCGCTTCAAGGTCAGCCAGCCGCCCTTAAACGCGCCGTATTTTTCTATTGCCTCCAGGCCGTATTCAGAGCAGGTCGGCACAAACCGGCACTTGCCCGGACGCAGCGGAGAAATATAACGGCGGTAAGCACGGATCAGGAAAAGAAACAGCTTTTTCATTGCTCGTTCTCCCGAAGAAGATGCAGCTTCGCGGCGGCGGAAAGATAGGCGGCCGTCAGCGCATCAAAGGACGCCTCCGCGGCACGGCTCCTTGCAACGACTACGAGATCGTAGCCGGGCAGAAACTCCGCTTCGTGCAGGCGATAGACCTCCCGCAGGCGACGGCGGATACGGTTGCGCACAACGGCGTGACCCAGCTTCTTGCTGACGGTCAGGCCGACCCGGTTCCTCTGCGAGCCGTTTTTGCGGCAGTAGAGAACGAGGTAGCGGTTGGCGCAGCTTTCACCCTTGGTGTAAAGCCTGCGGAACACATGATTTTCCTTGAGAGAGGCGGAAAAACGCATGATTTCTTCTCCTGTGGCAGAGACATGGAAGTATTACAAGCCGAATCTCAATAATACAGTGAAAGGGCGAACAGGGAATCTGTTCACCCTTCATATCTCAATTTGAGCAGTATGGTGCAGCCAGATCAATCAGGCGGACAGTACGGCTCTGCCTTTTGCACGGCGACGGGCAAGAACCTTGCGGCCGTTTGCAGTAGCCATTCTCTTTCTGAAGCCATGGACCTTGGATCTGTGACGCTTCTTGGGCTGATAGGTACGCAGCATAGTGTACACCTCCTGTAAAATTATGCTCAACAGCAAAAATGCCGTAGCAATCGAATTCTAATGACCATTAGGCCACGCACGGGATATTATAACGCAAAAAGTCAGGAATTGTCAACCGTTTTTTTGCATTTTCAGGATTTATCTCTTTTTTGCAAGCGGCGTGGATTTGCTCTGCGCCAGCTGCAGCTCGCCGATGATCTGATTAGAGAGCAAAAAACCCTTCGGCGTCAGTACCCAGCGGCCTTCTTCCAGCTCGCACAAGCCCTGCTCTGCCATCGGCTCCAAAAGCTTTTTCAGCGGCTTGAAGGGCATGAGATAATTCTTTTCATATTCTTCCTCTTCAATGCCGAGGCAGGTACGCAGACGGAGCATCACATACTCCCCTGCCCGCTCGCGCATCGGGATCTGCTCGCACTCGTCTAAAATCGCGCCGTGGGTCAGCACGCCCTCGATGTAGGCGTGAATATCGGCCTTGTTGGTATAGCGCATCCCGCCGAAGTCGGACGCTGCCGACGGTCCGAAGCCGATATATTCCTCGCCGAGCCAGTATTTAAGGTTGTGCTGCGACATATGGCCGCGCTTGGCGAAATTGGAGATCTCATACTGGCCGTAGCCTGCGTTTTTGAGCGTGTCCACGGCAAACAGATACATATCCGCCTGCGCCTCGTCATCGGGAAGAAGGACACAGTCTTTATAATCCCAAAGGGGCGTACCCTCCTCGACTTTCAGACCGTAGCAGGAAAAATGCTCGGGCTTGAGCTCCAAAACATGAGTCAAGGTCTTCTGCCACTGTTCACAGGTCTGATTGGGCAGACCGTACATCAGGTCTAAGGAAATATTGTTGAAGCCCGCTGCTCTCGCCTTTTCCACCGCCTGCACCGCCTGCTCGTAGTTGTGCGGACGGCCGAGCTTTTTAAGCATTTCGTCATCATCGGACTGCACGCCGATGGAAATGCGGTTAAAGCCCTCACGGCGCAGTTTCTTGAGCTGCTGGTCAGTGATGGAATCGGGGTTGGCCTCATAGGTGACCTCGGCATCGCGCATGACGCGGAAGTTCGCCAGAATCTCGGCAAAGATCCTGCGCAGATTATCCGCGCCGAAAAAGCTCGGCGTGCCGCCGCCGAAATAGACGGTGTCGACTACATACTCCGGGCAGCGCTCTGCGGTCTCCTTGATGTGGGTGACAAGCGCCTGCAGGTAGCCGTCAACCAGGTATTTGTCACGGCTGCCGCCGAAGGAATAAAAATCGCAGTACTGGCACTTGCTGCGGCAGAACGGAATATGCACATAGATGCCCAGCTTCTTATCGGGCTGCGGCTTTTTCGGTGCAAAGAGTTTTTCCATAGCTTCTCCTATTCATCCATTTTCAGCACGGCCATAAACGCCTCACTCGGCACGGAAACCGTACCGAAGGTGCGCATACGCTTCTTGCCTTCCTTCTGCTTTTCCAGCAGCTTCTTCTTTCTCGTGATGTCGCCGCCGTAGCACTTGGCAAGCACGTCCTTGCGCAGTGCCTTAATGGTTTCGCGGGCAATGACCTTGCCGCCGATGGCAGCCTGCACGGGAATTTCAAACATCTGTCTCGGGATATTCTCCTTGAGCTTTTCGCAGATCTTCCGGGCGCGGGCATAGGCGTTGTCGCGGAAGAGGATGAAGCTCAAAGCGTCGATCAGATCGCCGTTGAGCAGGATATCCAGCTTGACGAGCTTCGACGGGCGGTATTCGTCCATCTCGTAATCGAGTGAGCCGTAGCCTCTCGTACGGGATTTGAGTGCATCAAAGAAGTCATAGATGATCTCGTTGAGCGGCATGAAATAGCGCAGCTCCACGCGGCTCTGATCGAGGTAGTTCATATCGCGGAATTCGCCGCGCCGCTCCTGACAAAGCTCCATGATATTGCCGACATAGTCCGGCGGCGTGATGATGGAAGCCTTAACGAAGGGCTCATAGGCCTGGTCGATCTCCTCCGGGTCGGGGTAGTTGAGGGGCGTATAGACATTGACCGTCTCGCCGTTGAGCTTGTCTACACGGTAGACGACGTTGGGCGCGGTGGTGATGAGGTCTAAATTAAACTCGCGCTCCAGACGCTCCATGATGATTTCCATATGAAGAAGCCCTAAGAAGCCGCAGCGGAAGCCGAAGCCGAGGGCAATGGAGTTTTCCTGCTCATAGGTCATGGAGGCATCGTTTAATTTGAGCTTTTCCAGTGCGTCACGCAGATCGCCGTATTTGCTGCCGTCTGCGGGATAGACGCCTGAGAAAACCATGGGCTGCACGGTCTTATAGCCGGGAAGCGCTTCGGAAGAGGGATTCAGAACGCCGGTCACGGTATCGCCCACGCGGGTATCGGAGATGGTCTTGATGGAGGCCGTGATGTAGCCGACCTCGCCTGCTGCCAGCTCCTGCGCGGGGACCATCGCCTTGGGGCTTAAATAGCCGCATTCGACGACCTTATATTCTGCGCCGGTACCCATCATACGGATATCCATGCCGGGACGGACAGTGCCGTTTTTTACGCGGACATAGACGATAACACCGCGATAGGAATCATACTGGCTGTCGAAGATCAGTGCCTGCAGGGGTGCTTCTCTGTCCCCTTCGGGTGCGGGAACGCCCTTGACGACCATCTCTAACACAGAGCGGATATTGATGCCGTTCTTTGCGGAGATCTCAGGTGCATCCTCGGCAGGAATGCCGATGACATCTTCGATTTCCGCCTTGACCTCCTGCGGCCTTGCGGCAGGCAGGTCGATCTTATTGATGACAGGGAGAACCTCTAAGCCGTTATCGACTGCAAGGTAGGTATTGGCAAGCGTCTGCGCCTCGATACCCTGCGAAGCATCCACGACTAAAATCGCGCCCTCACAGGCAGTCAGGCTGCGGGAGACCTCATAGTTGAAGTCCACATGACCCGGGGTGTCGATGAGGTTGAGGACATAATCCTCGCCGTCATCGGCCTTGTAGTTCAGACGGACGGCACGCGCTTTGATGGTGATGCCGCGCTCACGCTCCAACTCCATGGAGTCCAGAATCTGATTCTCCATTTCGCGCTTATCAATGGTATTACATTCCTCCAGAAGTCTGTCGGCAAGGGTGGACTTGCCATGGTCGATATGAGCAACGATGGAGAAATTACGGATATGAGAAAGGTCTGTCAATGTGTTCACCTCAATATTGCACATTTTTACATATATATTATACAAAATCGTTTGATTTTTGTAAAGACTTGTGCTCCCGGATTTTTTCGCAGCCACTGGACAGCTATTGACAATTATGTTATACTGCAAGCGAAGAAAGAAGGGATAATTATGGAATATATTCTTTCCACCGAATCTCTGACCAGAAAATTCGGCAAAAAGGTCGCGGTTGATAACGTCAGCATCCATGTTCAGCGCGGCGACATTTACGGTCTGATCGGCAGAAACGGTGCAGGCAAAACCACCTTTTTGAAAACCGTCTCCGGCTTCCTGCAT
>JAKSPM010000081.1 GCA_024404825.1 Clostridia bacterium | reverse complement strand
CCTCCCCTCACAAGGGGAGGCTTTAGAAATCAGCTCGCTAAACACAAATTTATCGCACAAAAAGGCTGTCCCGAAAGCATTTCCGGAACAGCTTTTTTATTGTTATTCAAGCTCGAATGCGCCGGTGTAGAGTTGATAGTAGGTGCCCTTTTGGGCGATCAGATCGTCATGGCTGCCGCGTTCGATGATGCGGCCGTGATCGAGTACCATGATGACATCGGAATTCATGACTGTGGACAGACGGTGGGCGATGACGAATACCGTTCTGCCCTCCATGAGCTTATCCATGCCGCGCTGCACGATGGCCTCGGTACGGGTGTCGATGGAGGAGGTCGCCTCGTCCAGGATCATGACGGGGGGATCGGCCACAGCGGCTCTTGCAATGGCGAGCAGCTGACGCTGACCCTGCGAGAGGTTTGCACCGTTGTTGGCAAGCTCCGTTTCATAGCCGCCCGGAAGACGGGTGATAAAGTCATGCGCACCTGCAAGCTTTGCCGCCTCGATGCACTGCTCATCACTTGCCTCCAAATTGCCGTAGCGGATGTTTTCCATGACCGTGCCGGTAAAGAGGTTGGTATCCTGCAGAACGATGCCGAGCGAGCGGCGGAGGTCTGCCTTCTTGATTTTGTTGATGTTGATGCCGTCATAGCGGATCTTGCCGTCGGCAATATCGTAGAAGCGGTTGATGAGGTTTGTGATGGTGGTCTTACCTGCGCCGGTCGCGCCGACAAAGGCGACCTTCTGACCGGGCTTTGCATAGACGTTGATATCATGCAGGACAGGCTTGCCTTCTTCATAGGCAAAGTCCACATCGACCAGGCGCACATCACCTGCCAAAGGCTCATAGGTCAAGGTGCCGTCGGTGTGGGGGTGCTTCCATGCCCATTTGCCGGTGTGTTTTGCGGTCTCGGTCACGGTGCCGTCCGGGGCGATCTCCGCATTGACGAGAGTAACATAGCCTTCATCTGTTTCCGGCTCCTGATCCATCAGCGTGAACACGCGGCTTGCGCCTGCCAAGCCCATGACGATGGAGCTTGCCTGCTGGGAAAGCTGATTGATGTTGCCGGTGAACTGCTTGGTCATATTGAGGAAGGGAACGATAATGCTGATATTGAACGCCATTCCGGACAGGCTGATGTTTTTCAGGCCGGAGAGCAGGAACAGGCCGCCGACAATGGCAACGAGAACATAGATGACATTGCCGATGTTCATGATGATGGGGCCTAAGGTGTTGGCAAAGGCATTGGCGCGGAAGCTGTTGGCGCACAGCTCATCGTTGATCCGGTCAAAATCCTGTTCGCTCTTTTGCTCGTGGCTGAAGACCTTGACGACTCTTTGGCCGTTCATCATTTCCTGAATAAAGCCTTCGGTCTGGCCGATGGACTTCTGCTGCTTGACGAAGTATTTTGCAGAGCCGCCGCCGATCTTCTTGGAGACGAAGAACATTGCAGCTACGCCGAGGATAATCAGAAGCGTCATCCAAATGCTGTAATAGAGCATGACAAACAGCAGCGTCAGAACGATGACGCCCGAGCGGAGAATCGTCGGAAGCACGCCGGAGACGAGCTGACGCAGGGTGTCAATATCATTGGTGTAGTAGCTCATGATATCGCCATGCTTGTTCTGATCGAAGAACTTGATCGGCAGATACTGCATTTTATTGAACATCTCGCGGCGCATCTTATCCAGGAAGCCCTGCGTGATGTATGCCAAGAACTGGGAATAGGCCGTCATGGCGATCAGCGAGATGATGTAAAGACTGATGAGGAACAGGACGCTCGGGATGATTTCCTTCGAGGCAGTTGCCCAGTCGCCGCCGTTTGTGACGGTATTTTCGATAATTGCGATAACCTTCTGCAGGAAGGTTGCGGGGATCGCCGCGGTAACGGCGGCAACAAGGATACAGACGATGGTGAGCGGCACCATCACGGGGAAGGACTTGAACAGGAGCTTGACGATCCTGCCAAGACTTTTTTTGTTGACCTTGGGGGCATTAGGCTTCATCTTCATTGCCTCCCTTCGTCTGCTGATGGTAGATTTCCTGATAGATCTCATTGCCTGCAAGCAGCTCATCGTGGGTGCCTGCTGCGGCGATCTTGCCGTTTTCCATGATGAGGATCAGATCGGCATCCTGCACGGAGGCAACACGCTGGGCAATGATGATCTTTGTGGTTTCGGGGATGTAGGAACGGAAGCCCGTACGGATCAGGGCATCCGTCTTGGTATCGACGGCGGAGGTGGAGTCGTCGAGGATCAGCACCTTCGGGCGTTTCAGAAGGGCGCGGGCAATGCAGAGCCGCTGCTTCTGGCCGCCGGAGACATTGGAGCCGCCCTGTTCGATCCAGGTGTCGTAGCCGTCCGGGAAGGTGCAGATGAATTCATCGGCCTGTGCGAGCTTGCATGCTTCGATCATCTCTTCGTCTGTGGCCTCGGGGTTGCCCCAGCGGAGGTTGTCCTTGATCGTGCCGGCAAAGAGCAGATTCTTCTGCAGCACCATTGCGACCTGACCGCGGAGGGTGTCGATGTCATAATCGCGGACATCCACGCCGCCGACCTTGACTGTGCCTTCGGTGGTGTCATAAAGGCGCGGGATGAGCTGCACGAGGGTGGATTTACTCGAGCCGGTGCCGCCTAAGATGCCGACCGTCATGCCGGATTCGATTTTGAGGTCAATGTCAAACAGGGCAAATTTCTTTGCGCTTGCGGAATACTTGAAGTTGACATCGGTGAATTCGATGGAGCCGTCCTTGACTTCCATGACAGGGTTTTCGGGGTTCTTGAGGGAGGGAGTTTCATCCAGCACTTCGCAGATACGCTTTGCCGATTCTGCGGACATCGTCAGCATGACATAGATCATGGAGAGCATCATCAGGGACATCAGAACCTGCATGCCGTAGTTGAGCATTGCGGAGAGCTGGCCGACACCGATGGAGCCGGTGTTGATGACAAGGCGCGAGCCGACCAGCAGGACAAATGCCATGTTGAAGTACATACAAAGCTGCATCAAAGGACCGTTCAGCGCCACAACACGCTCTGCCTTGGTGAAGTCCTTGCGGATCTCATCGGAGGCGGTGCCGAACTTCTCTTTTTCGAGGTCTTCTCTCGCAAAGCCCTTGACCACACGCATGGCGCGGACATTTTCTTCAATAGACTCGTTCATGCGGTCATACTTCTTGAACACGCGGCGAAAGGCGGGAAGCGCCTTTTTGCCGATCAGAAGCAGGCCAAAGGCCAGCAGCGGGATGATGACCACGAACGACAGCGCGAGCTTACCGCCCATGACAAAGGCCATCACGATGGAGAAAATAAGCATCAGAGGGCTGCGGATGGCGATTCGGATCAGCATCATAAACGACATCTGCACATTCGTCACATCGGTCGTCATGCGGGTGACAAGGGAGGATGTGGAGAACTTATCGATATTCTCAAACGAGAAGTCCTGGATCTTATGGAAAATATCGTGGCGCAGATTTCTGGCAAAGCCTGTGGAGGCCTTTGCACAGGTGAAGCCTGCCGCGCCGCCGCAGCAAAGAGACAGAATCGACATAATCAGCAGAATTCCGCCGATTTTGAGGATCTCCGCCATCTGTACACCGTGGGCTTCGATCGCGTTGATCAGGTTTGCGGTCATAAAGGGAAGCAGCGCCTCCAAAACGGCCTCAAAAATGATGAATAAGAGCGTCAGGATCGTCGGTTTTTTGAATTCTCTGACGCAGGATGCTAATTTTTTAAGCATGATCTTCCTCCTTCTGTAAGGGATTGCAGGGATTGGCGGCATTTTCCGCTGCCCGGCACAGCAAAGACCAGAATTGATTTTTTTCTTCCTCGGTGAAGCCGAAAACTAGCTGCTCATCGAGCTGCTCCATCTGTGCAAGGCCGCGCTTGATGGCATCATGCGCCTTTTCCGTCAGTGTGATGCGCTTGCAGCGGCGGTCATTTGTGTCGGGTGTGATTAAAATAAAGCCCTTTGCCTCCATCCGTGAGAGCAGGCCCGAGACGGTCGGATGTGACAGCTCAAAAAACTGCTCTAAGTCCTTGGGGTAGACAGGCCTGTCACGGTGATGGTCTAAAAAGGTCAGGAACATCCCTTGCGTACAGGTCAGCTCCAAAGAAGCAAAGGAAACATTGGCGGCCTGATGGAAGGCACGGTTGAGCGCCTTGATCTTTCGCCCGTAGGGGATTTTTTCTTTCATCAGAGCCCTCCTTTCCCGGAGGAAACGCTGAATCAATCGTCTGCGACTGAATAGCGGACCTTTTGCCGATTGAATCATTGTTTCCTCAAACTTCCAAATTACGTAGCGTGCTACATAATATCACGATTTTGCACAAAAGGCAATAGTCAGATTTCATAAATCTTACGAATCTTGCAGTTGCTTGTTGTGTTTCTCCCACAAATGAGATACCATATAGAATGTATAATGCTGAGTAGGCGCGAAAGGAGAGTGTACACATGATTTCCGTTGATATTTCTAATATTTGGGGAGAAATAGAACTGAATGACCTGCTGAAGATGGAAAAGGATGTCTTCCGGGCACACAAAACGCTTACAGAAGGGCGCGGTGAGGGCAACGATTTTATCGGCTGGCTCAATCTGCCCACCTTTGAAATGACCGAAGAGCTGCGGCGCATCAAAGCTGCCGCGCGCAAGATCCGTGAAACTTCTGATGCCTTTGTCGTGGTCGGCATCGGCGGCTCCTACTTAGGGCCGAGAGCTGCCATCGAACTCATCAAGGGTCAGAATCACAACCTCAATGAGGATGACCCGCAGGTCTTCTTTGCGGGCAATAACCTTTCCACCGCCGCATGGCAGGATCTGTGTAAGCAGCTGGAGGGCAAGGATTTTTCTATCAATATCATCTCCAAGTCCGGCACGACCACTGAGCCCGCCATCGCCACCCGCGCATTAAAATGGATGCTCGAGCGCAAGTACGGCGCGGAAAAGGCCAAGGAGCGCATCTTTGTCACCACCGATCCCAATAAGGGCGCGCTTCGTCAGATGGCAACGGAAGAGGGCTACGAGACCTTTGTGATCCCGCCCGATGTCGGCGGACGCTACAGCGTTCTGACGGCCGTCGGACTTCTGCCGATGGCTGTTGCAGGCATTGACCCGGCAGAGGTCATGCTCGGCGCCGCACAGGCAAGAAAAGACTTTGACGAGCGCAGCTTCAATAATCCCGTATGGCTCTACGCTGCCGCAAGAAATCTTCTGTATCAGCGCAGCAAGAAGATCGAAATGCTCTGCTGCTATGAGCCGGACTTCAAGTGCTTCGGCGGCTGGTGGCAGCAGCTGTTCGGCGAGTCCGAGGGCAAGGACGGCAAGGGCATCTTCCCGGCTACGGCAGAATTCACCGCAGACCTTCATTCCCTCGGGCAGATGATCCAGCAGGGCGAACGCACCTTGTTTGAAACCGTTGTCCGGTTTGAACCGCCGCGCCGCAAGACGGCCATTGAGCTGGATTGGAAGAATTTGGACGGGCTGAACTATTTGGAGGGAAAGACCCTTGACTTCGTACAGGAGCAGGCCTTCCTCGGCACCCTGGATGCCCATGTTGACGGTGGTGTTCCGGTTATTCTGGTACAGGCAGGTGATGTCTGCGACCGCACCCTCGGCGAGCTGTTCTACTTCTTTGAGCTTGCCTGCGGCATCTCTGCCTATATGCTCGGCGTCAATCCGTTCAACCAGCCCGGCGTGGAATTCTATAAGAAAAATATGTTCCACCTGCTCGGTAAGCCGGGTTATTAAGCCTGCGCCAAGATTCCCAAAGCAAATTTTGCCATTGTGCCGAAAAAAGTTAAGTTTTGATGAAGCGTCTTGCAATCAAATCGGGAATCTGTTATGATACTAATAGAATCGGAGCTGCTCCGAAACAAAAGGAGGAACCGTCCTATGGTCAAGTTAATTATGGATGCACACGGCTCCGGCAAGACAAAAGAGCTGGCTGCGTCCATAAATGAAGCAGTCAAAAATGAAAGCGGCAGCATTGTCTGCATTGAAAAAGGCAACAAGCTTCGCTACGACATCAACTACCGTGTCCGTCTGATCGATATTGAAGAATATCACACCGGCGACCCTGATTTCCTGCGAGGCTTCTTGAGCGGCCTGCACGCCGGCAATTTCGACATTACCCACATCTTTATCGACAGTCTCTATAAAGTCATCGGCAGTGAGCAGGAAAAGGTGCTCGCGTTCTTACAGTGGTGTGAGGCGTTTTCGCAGAAAAACGACATCCGCTTTACCTTTACCGTATCCGATGATCCGGCAACCGCGCCGGAGGGCATGAGAAAATATTTTTAATCGCTACAGAAAACAGCTGTCTCACTTGCAAGTGAGACAGCTTTTTTTACCGCAGGGAACGTTAAACTGAAATTTAGCGCACCGTTTGAACGGCTCCCCTTGTCAGGGGAGCTGTCACGCCAT
>JAKSPM010000080.1 GCA_024404825.1 Clostridia bacterium | reverse complement strand
ATTGTGTGTCCTCTTTTGATTATTTGGTAAGGGTCAGCTTGAAGTCGGAACCTTCGGGTGTAACTTCAACATTGTAGCCCTGATTCTGTGCAAAGCGGATGACGTTATCCACGGAGCACTGATTGTCTACCAAAACCTCTAAAGAATTGGGTTTCTCGGATTTGACTGCCTTCTGCACCATGATGACGGGCATGGGGCAGGAATAACCTCTTGCGTCAACCATTTTTAATTCTCCTTCTTCTTGCAGAATGTAAACAGCAGGGAAACAACCACGAGGATGCCGAGGCCGATATAGACGCCGAGATGTCCATTTTCGCCGGTGCCCATACCGTTCGATGCCATCTTGAAGTTGTGGCTGAACGCCGCACCGACGATCATACCGCAAACAGTGATTGCGGAGTCGGAGTTGCCTTCACCGGTCAGAACAAGCTGACGCAGCGGGCAACCGCCGAGCAGAGCAGAGCCCCAACCGACAACGACCATGCCGAGGAAGTTCCAAAGGCCGTCCGTGTGAGCAATGGGATTGCCCTCCATTGCAAAGCCCTTGAAATTGCCGAGGATCAGGTTGCCAACCAATACGGTCACAATGACCATACCGAAGCCGGCGATCAGGCCAAAGTCGCGGAACATGACTGCATCACGGATGCCGCCTGCCATGCAGAAACGGCTGCGCTGGCAAATTGCACCGACAACAAGACCTGCAATGATGGAAGCATACCACGGAGCGCGAGCACCGCCGGGAGCACCCTCAAGGCCTGCGGTGGTAACAACGCCGATCACGCCGACCGTGCAAAGGATGAACATCAGCAGTAAACCAGCGGGGAAAGCACCAGCTTCTGCTTTTTTCTGCTCATGTGCTCTGCCGAGGTTGAACCCGCACTTTAAGAATACGACACCGACAAGGATGCCGACGATGAAGCCTGCCAGGCCAACGACCGCATTGAGGTCGCCGCCGCCGATACGGATGACCATACGCAGCGGGCAGCCGAGGAAGACCAGTGCGCCGATCATAACAACTGCGCCGAGAATGAAGCGGATGACCGGAGAGCTGCCGCCCTTGCCCTTGAATTCCTTAGCGCCGACGGCCATAATCAACGAGCCGAAAATGATGCCGACGATCTCAGGGCGGAAGTAGGAAAGGATCGGTTCGCCTGCGGGATTCGCTGCCCTCTGGAGACCAAGTGCGCCTGCAATATCACGCTCGAAGCACGCGATGCAGAAGCCCATGTTGCCCGGATTGCCGAGCTTGGAAAGAATGACCGCTGCCGCACCGACAATCAGGCCGGTGAGCAAAATGAGCCAGTTTTTTGCTAACCAATTTTTCTTTTTTACCATAGAATTGTCCTCCTGTAGATTGAAGGATATGCAAACAAACAGCGATTATAACATCAACTCGTAAACGCCGGAGATATCCGAATCCCCTGTCAATAACGGTTCCAAATGCGCTCTGTCCGCAGGTGCCATACTCCACGCGATCCCGCAGTCGGAGGTAAGCTCCCGCGGCACGGGAACCAAGCGGCCGGGAATTGCGTTCTTTTTACAGAGCTTTTCCATCGCCATCGCACCGGCAGTCGTATGAAAGGTGATCACGAGTCTTTTTTCCGCTTGTTTTAGCATATGCTCCTCTTTTCGTTATTCTTTTGAAAGAATATCCATCTACATTATATACGGTTTGCAAAAAAAGTCAAGGGTATCCGGCAAAAAAACTGATACCCCGATTTTGTTATTGAATGACCTGATAGCCTTCGTCAGTGATGGCACGCTCCAACGCCTCTAACGGTGCAGTTCCATCTACAACTGCGCATTTGTTTTCGAGGCTGACGGAAACATCTGTCACGCCTTCGACTGCCCGCAGTGCCTTGTTCACATGCGCAACACAGTGCTGACACATCATGCCTTCGATTTTGATCGTCGCTTTCATTTTGTTTTCTCCTTCTTCTTCAAACACAGGTGGTTTGAAATTTCTTAAACGCAGCGCGTTTGATACAACACAGACAGAGCTTAGGCTCATCGCTGCCGCACCGATCATCGGGGACAGGGTTAGACCGAGCGGATAAAACACGCCTGCCGCGATCGGAATCCCGAGCGCATTATAGAAAAACGCCCAGAACAGATTCATACGAATATTTTTGATGACGGCCTTGCTCAACGCTGCTGCCGTTACAACATCACGCGGATCGCTGCGCACGAGGACGATATCAGCAGCATCGAGGGCGATATCCGTTCCGGCGCCGATGGCAATGCCGACATCCGCCCGCACCAATGACGGCGCATCGTTGATGCCGTCGCCGACCATTGCGACCTTTCTTCCCTGCTGCTGCAATGTTTGGACGCTCTGCTCCTTCTGCGTCGGCAGCACCTCGGAGATCACGCGGTCTGCCGCGACCTGTTCTGCGACCTGTGCGGAAATATCAGCGTTGTCTCCGGTTAACATAATAACATCAATCTTTTGCTTGTGCAAAGCACTGACGGCAGACGCTGCCGTTTTTTTGATTTGGTCAGAAAAGAGAATCTTTCCGAGGTAATCCCCGTCCTCGCTGCCGCAGAAAAGAACGGTTGCCGATTCTGCTTCGGCAGGACAGGAAATGCCATTTTCCTCCATCAGCTTGCGGCTGCCGACATAATAGCGTTTCCCATCGACCAGCGCACAAAGCCCTTTTCCGGGAAGCTCCTGCGCTTCCGAGACCGGAAGAAGCGTGCAGCGATTTTGCGCATACTGCGTCACAGCCTTTGCAAGCGGATGCGCCGAGGCACTTTCTGCGGAAGAGACGATTTGCAGCAGCCTGTTTTCTTCGGCCAATACTTCGGAAACTGCCGGCCGGCCTTCAGTGAGCGTGCCTGTTTTATCAAAGACAACGGTATCAACGGAGCCCATCGCTTCCAGTGCGGCTGCGGAGGAAATCAGGATGCCGTTTTTTGCGCCCTGCCCGGTACCGACCATGATTGCGACCGGCGTAGCTAAGCCGAGCGCACAGGGACAGGAAATCACAAGCACGGAGATCGCATTATTGAGCGCAAAATCCGTTTGATAGCCGAGCAGCAGCCAAACGACTGCCGTAATGACAGCAATGACCAACACCACGGGGACACAAACGCCCGCGACCTTATCTGCACGCCTTGCAATGGGCGCTTTGGAGCTGCCCGCTTCTTCAACAAGGCGGATCATCTGCGCAAGGGTGGTATCCTCGCCGACATGGTCTGCACGGATGGTAAGAAGTCCTGTCTGATTCACCGTTGCGGCGGATACGCTCGTTCCGGCTTCTTTATGCACCGGGCGGCTCTCCCCTGTCAGGGCACTTTGATCTACATCGCTTTCGCCCGAAAGCACCGTTCCGTCTACGGGGATCCTGCTGCCGGGACGAACCAGCACGGTCTGCCCGACGGTGACCTCCTCAATGGGAACAAGCTTTTCCTGTTCGCCTATGAGGATGATTGCCTTCTGCGGGGCAAGCGCCATGAGACCGCGAATCGCATCACCGGTCTTTTTCCGTGACTTTGTTTCAAAGAGCTTGCCGAGGGTGACAAGCGTGAGGATCATTGCGCACGAGGAAAAGGAAAGGTCACGGCAGAGCATTTCTGCGCTTCCGTAGTTTACAAAATAAATTTCGTTCGCAATTTTGAAGGTGAGGATCACACCGTAAATAAAAGCCGCACCCGAGCCAACAGCGATCAGAGTGTCCATATTCGGCCCACCATGGAACAGGGTTTTCATCCCCTTGATGAAAAAGGTGCGATTGAGGATGATCACGACCGAGGCAAGCACCATCTGCGCAAGCGCCAGGCGAAGGGCGTTCTCCCCTCCCCGGAAAGCGGGCGGCAGCGGAAGATGAAGCATATGCCCCATCGAAAGATACATTAAAACAAGCAAGAACGGCAAAGAACCCCAAAACCGGATACGCATTTTCCGCAGCGCCGGATCGGTCGTTTTTTCCTGCTTCGGCGGTGCATAGAGCGAAGCGCCGTAGCCGGAAGCATTGACGGCGTCAATGATTTCCTGCGCAGAAAGCTTTGCTTCGTCATACTCAGCCTCCATCGTCCCTGCAAGCAGGTTGACATTGGCAAGCGTTACGCCGTCAAGCTTTTTTGTCACGCGCTCGACCCGCGCCGAACAGGCCGCACAGGTCATGCCGGTGATTGTAAATTTTTGTTTCATATACCCTCCGGCTTCTCATTCTGAACTTATGATAAGGAATCCCCGCGTCTTTGTCAATTATTGTACACGCATTGTGCGGACAGCATTCAAAATTGCAATCACGGCAACGCCGACATCTGCAAAGACCGCCAGCCACATCGGCGCATAGCCAAGCGCTCCGAGGCAAAGCACGACCGCCTTGACAAGCAGGGCAAAGAGAATGTTCTGCCGGGCGATGCGTTTTGTCTTTCCCGCAAGCTTGAGAAGTCTCGGAAGCTTGGAAATATCATCATTGAGGAACACAACATCCGCTGCTTCCACGGCAGCATCAGAGCCGACACCGCCCATTGCGATACCAACATCGGCAAGCGCCAACACGGGCGCGTCATTCACCCCGTCGCCCGCAAACAGGACTGTGCCATCATTTTCCTCCGCAAGAAGCTGCTGCAGCTTTGCGACTTTATTCTGCGGCAAAAGCTCTGCCGCATAGTCATCCAGCGCCAGCGTCCGGGCTACGCAGGCTGCCGTTTCACGGATGTCTCCGGTTAACATAACGTTTTTCCGAATCCCGTGGGCTTTCAGCTGTGCAAGGGTATCCGGCATGCCGTCGCGCACGCAGTCACCGACCGTGATCGCGCCGAGATAAACGCCGTCTCCTGCAAGATACACCAGCGTTCCGGTCTGCGGCAGTTCCGGCACGCAGATGCCGTTTTGCTGCATCAGCTTTGCGTTGCCTGCAAGGATCTTTCGGCCCGAAATGATTGCCTCGATCCCGCAGCCGGGGATCTCATTTGTTGTTTCCGGGTGGATCGGAGCCCCCGAACAGGCATTCCGGATTGCCTGCGCGACCGGATGCGTAGAATACACCTCCGCAGATGCGGCAAGCGTTAACAGCTCGTCCTGCGAAATTGCGGCGGGATGAATTTCCTGAACGGCGAATTCCCCGGTCGTGAGTGTGCCGGTCTTATCAAATACCGTAATTTTCGCCTTGCTGAGCTGATCCAACACCGTGCCGCCCTTGACCACAACACCGAGCTTTGACGCGGCTCCCATGCCGCCAAAGTAGCTCAAAGGGACGGAGATCACCAGTGCGCAGGGGCAGGAAATCACGAGGAAGGTCAAAGCTCTGCGGATCCACTCCGACCATGCACCGCTCACCAACAGCGGCGGAAGCAGCGCAAGCAAAACCGCACCAATCACGACCGCAGGGGTATAGAATCTCGCGAAGCGCGAGATCATCCGCTCGGCAGGCGCTTTCTGTTCGGAAGAGGATTCAATGAGTTCTAAAATCTTTGCGACCGTGGAAGCTTCATAGCTGCTCTGCGCTTCGAGCTTCAAAACGCCGCTTCCGTTCACGCAGCCCGACAGCACACTGTCCCCCGCAGCCACCTGCCGCGGGACAGATTCTCCCGTGATTTTTGAAGTATCCAAGGCTGATGTACCCTCAAGCACCTTTCCATCGACCGGGATTCGCTCGCCGGGTCTGACAAGAAGGATATCGCCGAGCTGCACTTCCTCCGGCTGCTTGCGTACCTCCGCGCCGTTTTCCAGCACCGTGGCAAAGTCGGGTCGAAGATCCATCAAGGCCGATATGGACTTTCTGGAACGATGGACGGCAATGCTCTCAAAGAGTTCTCCGATCTGGAAGAAGATCATTACGCCCGCCGCCTCCGGGAAATCTTTGAGCGCGATCGCGCCGGCGGTCGCAAGCGTCATTAAAAAGTTTTCATCGAAAATCTGCCCGTGAAAGAGGTTTTGGGTGGCCTCGAAAATCACGGGATAACCGCAGAGCGCCCACGCCGCAATGAACAAGACGATCTGCGGCCAACCGGAAAGCAGCTCCGGGCAAAGGAGCCTGACAACAAGCCCCGCCAGAAACAGTGAAGCCGACAGCACAATGCGCAGAAGGGATTTTTTCTGCTTTTTGGTCATAAGATAACCTCGCAATCCGGCTCAACTTTATGGATGACATGAACGACCTCGCCCATGATCTTATCCACATCTGCACCGTCAGAAAAATCGATGGTCATTTTTTGCTGCATGAAGCTGACGGAAGCGGCTTCAATGCCGGAAATGCGATTGATCGCATGCTCCATTTTCAGTGCGCAGTTTGCGCAATCCAAATCGATCAGTTTGTATGTCTTTTTCATGCTCATTCCTCCAAGTGCTCTTTTGCCATGCCGATAATTGTTTTTACATGCTCATCCGCAAGCGAATAAAAGACGGCCTTGCCCTCACGTCTTGCGCGAACAAGTTTATGTTGTTTCAAAAGCCGCAGCTGATGTGAAATTGCAGACTGCCCCATTTCGACCGCCCGGCAGATATCGGAAACCATCAGCTCCCGGTCAAACAACACCGAGAGAATCTTAATCCGCGTGG
>JAKSPM010000008.1 GCA_024404825.1 Clostridia bacterium | reverse complement strand
AACGGTTACAACGGCAACCTGACCTCCCGCGAAGCCGGCTCCGTCGGCGGCCAGATGGTCAAGAAGATGATCGAAGCTTACGAGCGCGGTCTGCAGTAAAAAAGAAAAAAGAGCTGTCATTTCGGCAGCTCTTTTTTTGATTTCTCAGGTTTTTTCCGGTTTCGTTCCGAGTTATTTGTACCCTAAGGTCTTTACATGATTTAAGATCTCGGTCCGATACTCCTTCTTGGCTTCGCTGAAAAGCAGAGTATTGTCAACACGGACGATTACATAGAAAATTCCCTCTGTGGTGAAGTTGATATAATTATAGTTCTTCATCGTCATTTCAAAAGACATCGTTTTTATGCCGACATCCTCAAATGACGCCGTAAAGTCCTCGAACGCTTTGATGGCAGTTTCTCTGTCAGCAGTCTCATAAAACTCAATTTGATAATTGTCACAAACTGCAAAGGTCGCGGTTTTCGCACACCCATTGAGATTGGCCGTGTCCGTGACATCCTGCACCTCAAAGCCTGCCTGTTTCATAATTCTCTTAAAACTGCCGGCTGTCTGCGGCTTTTTCGGCGTGCAAGCAGCCAATCCACAGAGGATCAGACAAAGGCAAAGCACAAGAGAAATTATTTTAACAGCTTTCATAAGGGTTATCCTCATTTCACGATCAGATTGATGAGCTTATTTCTGACGAGGATGACCTTGAAGATCTGTTTGCCCTCAATATACTTTACGAGCTTTTCATCGGCATTGATCGCTGCCATAACAGCATCCTGCTCGGAATCAACGGGAACCTTCACCGTGCCGCGGAGCTTGCCGAGGATCTGAACGGCCATTTCAACAGAAGCATCGACGGTCTTTTCTTCAATCCAGGTCGGCCATTCATTCAGGCTTGCCATCTTGCCGGTCTCGAGAGCGAAGCCGAGGTTTTCCCACATCTGTTCAACAAGGTGCGGTGCAAACGGGCTTAACAGAAGCAGGAGCGTCTTGAGCTCGCCTTTCGTGCAGCCGTTGACATACATCTCATTTACAAGGGTCATCATCGCAGAGATCGCCGTATTCATCTTGAGTTCATCGATATCCTGCGTAACCTTACGGATGGTCTTGTGCATCAAGGTTTCGTTCTTTGCACTGTATTCCATGGAATCGGAACACATTTCCTGCAAATTCCAAACTCTGTCGAGGAAACGCTTGCAGCCCTTGACGGCGTTGGTAGACCATGCAGCGGGTTTTTCAAAGTCACCGATGAACATGATGTAAGTACGCATGGTATCGGCGCCGAATTCACGAATAACGTCGGAGGGGTTGATGACATTGCCTCTTGACTTGGACATCTTAATGCCGCCTTCGCCGAGGATCATGCCATGGCTTGTGCGCTTTTTATAAGGCTCCTTGGTCGGCACAACACCGATATCATAGAGGAACTTATGCCAGAAACGGGAGTACAGCAGATGCAGAGTCGTATGCTCCATACCACCGTTATACCAGTCAACGGGAGACCAGTATGCCAAAGCTTCCTTGGAAGCCAGTGCGTTGTCGTTGTGGGGATCCATATACCGCAGATAATACCAGGACGAGCCTGCCCACTGGGGCATGGTGTCGGTTTCACGCTTGGCATCTGAGCCGCAGCACGGGCAGGTCGTATTGACCCAATCGGTAATGGGTGCGAGCGGGCTTTCACCGTCGTCAGTCGGCTCATAGCTCTCTACATCGGGAAGCAGCAGAGGAAGCTGGCTTTCATCAAGCGGAACAGTGCCGCACTTCGGGCAATGCACGATGGGGATCGGCTCGCCCCAATAACGCTGACGGGAGAAGACCCAGTCACGCAGCTTGAAATTGACCTTGGCCTCGCCGAGCTTGTTCTCGCTAAGCCATGCAATGATTTTTTCTTTTGCTTCTGCGACAGAAAGGCCGTTCAGGAAGCCGGAATTACAGAGGATACCGGTCTCAACATCGGTAAAAGCAGCTTCTTCCACATTGCCGCCGGAAATAACTTCAATGATAGGCAGATCAAACTTCTTTGCAAATTCCCAGTCTCTTGTATCATGGGCGGGAACTGCCATAATGGCGCCGGTGCCGTAGGTAGCAAGAACATAGTCGGAAATAAAGATCGGGATATCCTTGCCGTTGACGGGGTTGATGCCGCGAACGCCCTTTAATTCAACGCCGGTCTTGTCCTTATTGAGCTCGGTACGTTCCATATCGGACTTTGCAGCAGCCTGTGCCTGATATGCCTTGACCTCGTCTGCGTTTTCAAGGCGATCCATCCATTTTTCGACCAGAGCGTGCTCCGGAGAAAGGACCATATAGGTCGCGCCGAAGAGGGTGTCCGGTCTGGTGGTATAGACAGTGATGGTATCATCAAGCGTCGTACGGAAGTTGACCTCTGCACCGTGGGAACGGCCGATCCAGTTGATCTGCTGCGTCTTGACACGGTCGATAAAATCGAGACCATCCAGGTCGTCGATCAGGCGATCGGCATACTTGGTGATACGGAGCATCCACTGGCTCTTTTCCTTGCGGATGACGGGCGAGCCGCAGCGTTCGCACACGCCGTCAACGACCTCTTCGTTGGCAAGTACGCACTTGCAGGAGGTACACCAGTTGACAGGCATCTTTGCCTTATAGGCAAGGCCGTTTTTATACAACTGAAGGAAGATCCACTGCGTCCACTTAAAATAGGCGGGATCGGTGGTGTTGATCTCTCTGTCCCAGTCGAAGCTGTAGCCAAGCTCCTTGAGCTGCTTGCGGAAGGTGTTGACATTGTTCGCGGTGACGATTTTCGGGTGAATATGGTTCTTGATGGCGTAGTTTTCCGTCGGCAGACCGAATGCGTCATAGCCCATCGGGAACAGGACATTATAGCCCATCATTCTCTTTTTACGTGCAACCACGTCCATTGCGGTATAGGGTCTTGCATGACCGACATGCAGGCCGACACCGGAGGGGTACGGGAATTCGATCAGGGCAAAGAATTTTTCTTTTGCGGGGTCTTCCCTGGTGGCATAGGGCTTGGTTTCTTCCCAAATTTTCTGCCATTTCTTTTCAATTTCAAAAAAGTCGTATTTCATGGTTTTGCTTCCTTTATTGTTTATTTCTCTTCTGTCTCAGCGAGCAATGCCTCTAGGTCGATAGGCTTACTGTCATTCCAAAGACGTTCCAAATCGTAAAATTTTCTGGTCTCATCCGTAAACACGTGAACGACCACGCATCCGAAATCCATCAGCACCCAGGTTCCGCTGCGGTGTCCTTCTCTGTGGATCATCGGCTCGCCGAGCTCACCGATTTTGACATCGACGGCATCACACAGAGATTTGATATGGGTATTGGTCGTACCGGTACAGATTACAAAATAATCGGCAAGTGAAGAGATTTCGCCGACATCAAGAACCTTGATGCCCTCGCCGAGCTTATCGTCAAGTGCTTTCACCGCAACTGCGGCAATTTTTCTGGGAGTATTCATAGCTTATCCTTTCTTACGGCTCATCGGGATTGGTTTCTTCCGGATCGGGCGTCTGTTGGTCTTGGTCGTTGTCATTGTCAACATTATATGTGCCGCCGTTGTCGTCATCATCGTCATTGTCGTCATTGTCGTTACTCTGCTCTCTTTGATAGTCACTTTCCGGCACACCCGTTTCCTTTTCCGTACGGATCTCAACATCATCCTCGTCGATATCCTCGTCATACGGATTAAACGACATATTCAGGATCGCAAGCATGGCGGTTTCATCCAACTGATGATAGTCGCGGCTGTAATACTTAATGATTCGGCCTGGCATCAGATAATATTTCAGGTTTGCAAAATCGCAATTCTGGAATTCCGAAAGTAAATATGCAAAATTTTCCGCGGTCAGATCGGAATCAAGCGTCTCAGAGAAGGCCTTTGCGAGAATTCCGATTTCAGCCTGCGTTAAGGAAGAAAGCTTTTGAACACCGAGTGTCTGCAAAAAATCCAGCTGAACGCGCTCACGGCGGATCGAGTCGTCGGAATATTTCTTTGTTTGCAGCAATTCCAGTGCAGCGTCAGCATCAAGCTTCTGTTTTCCCTTTTCAAGGCCGGTCGAGAGCGTTTCAGGTACATCAAAACTGACCGTATCGAACGATTTCATCAACTTTAAGAAGCTTTGGGAGTTCAAAACAATCTTGGAATCTATCGGGAAGCCGAACATGGATTCGATCTTATCTGAAAGAGCCTCGATCCCCTGCTCACCTTTTCCGGAATTATGATAAACCTCGTCAATCATCGGCACATCATAATCGCCGTAAACAAGCGTATTATGGGGAAGGCTTAATGCTGAAAGCTGATGTGATTTAGCATCCACATGGAGCATCATCACGGTGTCTGTGTATTGATCTTTGTCATCAATTCCGACAATCAGGATATTGAAAATATCATCGCTCACACTGTCGGGAGCAACTGCTTTCACGATTTCTTCCTGCTCTTCAACTGTAGTCGGGTTACTTTCCGTATTGATCATGGGCTGCGAAGTCGGCGCTTTATCGGGCACGGTTTTCGAAGAAGCATTATCCTTCAGCAGATAGGAAAACACGGAAAACACGGTGATACACAACACCGCAATGCTGAATGCCAGCAGAATGATGCCCTTGATCGTCCCGCGATTACCGGATTCATCTTTTTGTTTTGCAGGTGCACTCTTTTCAATGTGTGCAAACGGAATCACAGAAGATTGCTTTTCTTTCTCAGGCCGTTCTTCTTCCGGCTCCGGCAAAATCACGACAGGTTCATTTTGCATATCTTCTTTGATCCGTTCCTGCAACGTCTCTACAGGCGCGGGCGTCCGGATCGGTGCTTGGTCATCAATCGGAATGTCAACTGCCGGTTTCTCGGTTTGCTGTAAGCTTTCTTTCTCTTTCGGCTGCGGTTTTTCAGGCACATCCTGACGCGCACGCTGACCGCTGCCGGTATTGCCAAATAGTTTCATTCAGTTACCTCCGTTCTTTTTATCGGAAAAATACGCCAAAGCAGCGAGGGAGCTTGGATCGACCTCCCGTCCACGTTCTTTGAGCATATCAGTTGTCATTGTTAAACCCAGGAGCATTGCAGCATCGAGGTCTTCATAGGTGATTTTTCGAAGCTGTGCAACGCCGGGGAAGTCTCTGTTCGGCTCCATATAATCCGCAATATAAATGATTTTTTCAAGGGTGTTCATATCCGCCTTGCCGGTAGTGTGCCAGCGGATCGCATCACATACTGCATCATTCTCCCCGAAAATATGCTTTGCAATCACGGAGCCGGTGATCGCGTGCAGGAGCTTTGCCTTCGAGGAGTCATAATCGGATAGCTCCACGCCGTATCTTCTGAGAACTGCCAGATGCTGTTCCTCATTCAGCGCTTTCGTAATATCATGTAAGATCCCGGCTCGAGCGGCATCGGTCCTGTCTGCGCCGTAAATTTCGGCAAGAGCAACCGCCGTTTCAGAGCAGCCGATCACATGCCGGACGCGATTTTCATTGTGCAGTGCAAGGCTTTCCGCTTTCAGCTCTTCAAATGAAAGCCTGGTTGTATCCTTAGAAAGTCCGTATAGTTTTTTACGTTCAATCATCTGAAAAACAGGCTTCGGAATATAATCCTGAGCGCAGCGGAAGGTAAGCATTCTGCGTACCTCCGAAGAGGAAATCTCTTCATAACGGTTATTCAAAATGATGCTTTGGGCGTTATAAAGCTCTTTCAGGCGGGATCGCTGTGCAGACAGAAGATCGTTCGGGTCATCCTCGCGATGGACGCAGACGATCGTTGCAAGCTCGCAAATGATCTCAGGCTCATGCCAGGTATCTAGCTTCAGGAAAGAATCCGTCCCGACAAGCAGATACAACGTATCGTCCGGGTGAATTGCTTTCAGTTCGCGGAGCGTATCTGAGGTATAGCTCTTCCCTTCCCGTTTCAGTTCCAGATCGGAAACCTTGGCATAGGGAAGCTCCTTAACGGCAGAGCGCACCATTTGAAGCCGTGTCTTCGCATCGGGAGACCCGTCCGGGACTTCCTTATGCGGAGGGATGGCAGCCGGGATCACATATAGAGAATCAAGCTGCATTTTTTCGGCAAATTCCCGGATCGCAAGAACATGACCGTTATGGATCGGATTGAACGTGCCGCCGAACACGCCGATTTTTCGCATCAAATCGCCTCTTGTATCTTACTGATTTTTTCTGCGGTCAATCGCAGCCTGAACTGCC
Source organism: Clostridia bacterium (assembly GCA_024404825.1). Lineage (GTDB taxonomy): Bacteria > Bacillota > Clostridia > Oscillospirales > Oscillospiraceae > JAKSPM01. The sequence goes on along the minus strand of JAKSPM010000008.1, from coordinate 15,225 downwards.
GCCTGATGAAAATACTCATCCTTTTGCTCACGCTCACGCTTCGCCTGAGCTCTGCGCTTCTGCACGCCCTTTCGGACGGGATTGGAAGTAGACTTGCGTTCCGCTTTCTTTGCAGCAGCCGCCTTTTGTGCCTCAAGCTGATGCTTCTTTTCGCTGTAACGGTAGATAACGAATTTTGAACCGACCGTCTGGATGCCGTCGGCACCGGTAGCCTCACACAGTGCGTCACTTGCTTCGCGAGCCGTCATAAACGAGGTCTCAAGGACACGTCCTTTAATAAGCTCTCTTGCATCGAGCTGCATCACGGTCTGCTCAATCAGGGTTTCGGTAATACCTTCCTTGCCGACCATCAGGGTCGTTTCAAGGGTATTTGCCTGCGCACGGAGCTCCGCGCGTTGTTTACTGGTAATCATTGAATTGCTCCTTCTCTAACTGCTCCGCCAAAGCCCGCAGGGCATTTGCGCGGTGGGAAATTTCATTTTTTCTGTCCTCAGGAAGCTCTGCAAGCGTGCAGTGCTCCTGCGGAACATAGAACACCGGGTCATAGCCGAAGCCGCCGCTGCCGATGATTTCATTTGTAATCAAGCCGTCACAACTCCCCTTTGCAACAAACGCTTTTCCGTTCGGCAAAAGGAAGGTAATCACACAAACAAAACTTGCCGTGCGGTCTTCCATCCCGTCCATGGCTTTCAGCAGCAGCTTTGTTCTGTCAAGGTCTGTTTTGCAGGCTTTTCCTCCGTATCTGGCGGAGTGAACACCGGGTGCGCCTCCGAGTGCGTTTACAACGAGGCCGGAATCGTCGGCGATCGTCGGCAAACAGCAAGATTCCATCACGGCTTTGGCCTTAATCATGGAGTTTTCCTCAAAGGTCTGCCCTGTTTCCTCGACATCCACACAAATGCCGAGCTCGGATTGTAAAACGACCTCGATCCCGTATTGGGACAGGATCGCTTGTAATTCTTTCAGCTTATGCCGGTTCTGGCTTGCAAGGACAACTCTCATATATACTCTCCGAGATATTCCTTTTGCAGAGAGATCAGCTCATGGATACCATGCTCGCAGAGCGTCAGAAGCTGCTGCTGTTCGCGCATGGTAAAGCCGCGACCCTCACCTGTTCCCTGCACCTCGATCAATTCATTTCGATCGTTCATCACGCAATTCAGATCGACCATCGCATGGCTGTCTTCCTCATAGCAGAGGTCAAGCAGGTTTTCGTTATTGACGATGCCTGCGGAAATTGCCGCAACATAGCCGTTGATCGGCATTTTTTCAAGCTTCGCCTCTGCAATAAGCTTTCTGCAGGCAAGTGCCATTGCAATAAAGCCGCCGGTCACGGAAGCCGTACGGGTACCGCCGTCACCCTGCAAAACATCGCAGTCAATGGTGATCGTGCGCTCACCGAGCGCCTTGAGATTAACACAGGCACGCAGACTTCTGCCGATCAGGCGCTGAATCTCAGCACTTCTGCCGGAAAGCTTTAATTTTGAGATATCCCGCTTGGAGCGTTCTCGGTTTGCACGCGGAAGCATGGAGTACTCCGCAGTGACCCAGCCGCCCTCTTTCACATGAGGCGGGACCTTCTCTTCCACCGATGCGTTGCATAAAACCATGGTATTGCCCATGGCAATCAGGCAGCTTCCCTCTGCGAAGCGGGAAAAGCCCGGAACGATCTTTACGATTCTGAGTTCATCGTTTCTTCTTCCGTCAACTCGCATATGACAGTCTCCTTAAATAAGCGCGTTTACAAAATCGCTCGGTGAGAACGGCATCAGGTCTTCCATCTGTTCGCCGACACCGATAAACTTCACCGGGATCTGCAGATCATTGGCAACGGCAATGACGATGCCGCCCTTTGCCGTGCCGTCAAGCTTCGTCAAAACCATGCCGGTAACGCCGGCAATCTTGGAGAATTCTTTTGCCTGGATCAGACCGTTTTGTCCGGTTGTTCCGTCAAGCACCAACAATACTTCCTTGTCGGCATCGGGCAGTTCCCGGTCAATGATGCGGGAGATTTTTCCGAGCTCGTTCATAAGATTGGCCTTGTTATGAAGTCGACCCGCCGTGTCGCAGAGGATCACATCGGTGCCGCGAGCCTTTGCAGCCTGGATGGCATCGAAAACGACGGATGCGGGGTCTGCACCCTCATGCTGACGGACGATTTCGGTACCGCTGCGTCCTGCCCAGATTTCAAGCTGATCGGCAGCCGCCGCACGGAACGTATCAGCCGCACATAAAAGCACTTTCTTTCCCTGTGTTCGCAGGACATTTGCCATCTTTCCGATGGTAGTTGTCTTGCCGACGCCGTTGACGCCGATCACAAGAATAACGGAAGGCTTCGTTTTGATTCTCAGCTCCATATCGCCGACGCAGAGCATCTCAACAAGGATCTCGCGAAGTGCATTCTGGATCTGATCGACTTCCTTGAGTTTCTCCTGCTTGACTCTTGTGCGGAGCGTTTCTACGGCCTTTGTTGCCGTTTCCACACCCATATCGGCAAGAATCATGCTTTCTTCAAGCTCGTCATAAAAATCGTCGTCCGCGCCGCGGAACGCGGAGAAAATATTGCCGATGGTGTTTGCCATCGCCTTCCTGGTTTTGGAAAGGCCGGCTTTGATTCGTTCAAACAGTGACATAGTGTTCCCCTTTTATTCTATAATACCGAGCTGCTGATCCATCTGATTGAGATCAAGATGGAGGATCTTGGAAACGCCCTGCTCCTGCATGGTCACGCCATAGAGAATATCTGCCTCTTCCATCGTACCGCGGCGGTGCGTGATAACGATGAACTGGGTCTTTTTGCAGAGGTTTCGCAGGTAGTTTGCAAAGCGTTCGACATTTCTGTCGTCCAATGCCGCGTCGATCTCGTCGAGCATACAGAAGGGCGTCGGACGTACCTTAAGGATCGCGAAGTAAAGTGCGATCGCAACAAATGCTTTTTCACCGCCGGACAGCAGCGTAATGGTCTTAAGCTGTTTTCCGGGAGGCTGTACTTGGATTTCAATGCCGCAGGTCAGGGGCTGTTCAATATCTTCCAGAACAAGCGCGCCCTTGCCGCCGCCAAACATCTCGGTGAAGGTCTCGCCGAAATAGGTGTTGATCTTGGCAAATTCCGTCACAAAGATCTCGGTCATCTGTGTGGTGATGTCTTTTACGATTGCTTCGAGCTCACGCTTGGAGGTCAGCACATCGTCTCTCTGGCCAGAAAGGTACTGATACCGCTCATTCACTCTTGCAAACTCCTCAATCGCGCCGAGATTCGGGCTGCCGAGTGCGGAGATCTTACGCTTGAGCGAAGCGATCTCTCGGTTTGCCTGCGTAACGGATTCAATTTCCGCACGTTCAGAAACAGCAGTGCTTCTGGTCAGCTCATAAGAATCCCAAAGCTTGTCGATGATCTGTTTTTCTTCGAGCTCTGCTGTATTTTTCTTATTCTCCAAACGAGCGCTCTCGCGCTCCATTTCAAGGATATCTTTATTTTTCTGCTGCGCTTCTTTTTCAACTCTCGTCTTATTTTCTTCGGTCTTCTGCCGTGTGGCAAGCGCAGTTTTCAGCTCTTCACGCTTAGAGAGGGTCTTTTCATTGTGTGCAGACTGCTCAGCCTTTGCGGCATTGATCTGCAAAGCCAGCTGTTCGTTCTCCTGCTGATAATGTGCGATCAGGGTTTCCTTTTGTGCGCGGTCACCCTTCATGGCATCAGCAAGCGAATTGAGGTTATCAATGGCAGCGTCCTGCGTCTGACGCTCTGCCTGCAAGGCCGCCATATCCATACGCAGTGAGGTCAGCCGTTCGGCGATTTCTCCTGCGGATTGCTCTGCCGCGGACTGGTCGAGCGAGATCATCTGACATTCGTTTTCGATGTCTGCGCACTGCTTTTCCAGAACGGAAATCTGACCGGAAAGCTCTGCCTTATGTGCATTGTCGGAATTCATCCGCTCATTGAGCGAGGCAATCTCGCTTTCCGAGGAGGCCAGCGCTTCGCTGATCGCATCAAACAAAACAGCAAACTGCTTTTCTTCACCCTCTAAGCGAAGAACCTCGTCCTCTTTTTCACGAAGCTGATCGGAAACAGCCGTCATTTCAAATTCAACCTGTTCAAGGCTTCTTGTTGCCTCTTGGAGCTGATTTTGTGCTTCGGAAAGCTTCTGTTGCAGGCTTTCTGCCTTTTTATCCAGACGGGCAAGCTCGTTTGCGCGCGAAAGGATGCCGGTGTTTCTGGAAATGGAGCCGCCGGTCATGGAGCCGCCGGCGTTCATCACCTGACCATCCAGGGTCACGATACGGAAACGGTGATCGAACTTCTTTGCCATTGCGATGGCAAGATCGACCGATTCAGTGATAACAGTATGACCCAAAAGATAGGAAACGATCTGCGCGTAAGCTCCGTCACATTCCACAAGATCAGCAGCGATGCCGACAAAGCCGCGTTCTTTTTCAACGGCGCGATCCTTGAAGGGACTTGCCTTTATGGTGGAAAGCGGCAGGAAGGTCGCACGACCGATGTCCCTGTTTTTCAGCAGCGACATCGCATATTTGCCGTCCTGTTCCGAAGAAACAACGATCTGCTGCATGGCACTGCCGAGCGCGATCTCAATGGCGACGGTATATTCATCCTTCGTACGGATCAGCGTCGATACAGGACCGTGGATGTTGCGAAGCGCACCGCGCTCACTCTCCTGCATGACGAATTTGACTGCCTTGGAGAAGCCTTCAAAATCACGTTCCATTTCGCGGAACATTGCAAGACGTGCATTGGTCGCATCAAGCTCGGTGGAAAGATCGGAAACACGCTTCTCTAAGGTCTGCTTCTTTTCCTGGCGGGACTGCGCGCGAAGCGTATAGCCGGAGATCGCATTTTTACACGAAACGACTTCTTCGCTTGCATTGCGCAGTGCTTTTCTGACGCTGTCAAGCTGTGTTTTCGTCTCGTCCTTGCGTGAAGCTGCCGCAGAGGTATCGGATCTGACGGTATCAATGCGCTGCTGCGTCAGGGAAATCGCGTTGAGTGCAGCAGAAAGATCTGCGTTGCGGGCAGCAAGCTCGGTCGCCGCCTGCGTCTGCTTGGCCTGCAGGGAAATAAACTGCTTGGTCATACCCTCAGCGCTGTCGGCAAGGCGTTTTGCCTCTGCCTGCGCATCGGAAAGCTGTTTCTCAAGCTCACCGATCTGACGGTTGATTTCCTCAACACGACGGCGGCTCTTTTCGATCTGCTCGGATATATTGCCGCTGCGATTGTCGGTATCCGTCAGCTCCTGACGGATACGTTCTACGTTCTGTGTATTATTCTCGATGTTGCCTTGAAGAATGGCGATCTGCCCGTCATAACGCTGCGAGTCGGCATCCATAGCGGCAATTTCATCACGGATCTGTTCGGTTTTCAGATCCTGGGTATGGAGTTCAAAGGTCAAACTCTCGGCAGTAACATAAAGTTTGTCGAGACTGTCATGCTCCTGCTGTAAAATAAAGACAGCGGAATTGAAGTTTTCCTCAGCCTTTCTGGCAGTTTCACTCAGCTTATCAAGGGTATCGAGCCAAACGGCAATTTCAAGGCCGCGAAGCTCGCCCCGGTATTCCAAAAACTGCTTTGCCTTCTCCGCCTGCTCGCGAAGAGGCTCGACCTGATATTCCAGCTCGGAGATCTTGTCGCCGATACGAAGCAGGTTGTCCTCGGTGTTCGCCAGGCGGCGTTCCGTTTCCTCTTTACGGTGGCGGAACTTGGAAATGCCGGCAGCTTCTTCAAAAATCTCACGGCGATCCGTGCTTTTCAGGGAAAGGATCTCATCAATTCTGCCCTGCGAAATATTGGAATAGCCCTCTTTGCCGAGGCCGGTATCCATAAACAGCTCGTTGATGTCGCGCAATCTTGCGCTCTGCTTGTTGATATAGTATTCACTTTCGCCGGAACGGTAATAACGGCGTGTGACCATGATCTCCTTGGCCTCCATTTTGAACGAGCCGTCGGAGTTATCAAAAATCAGCGATGCCTCGGCAAAGCCGACCTGTGCACGCTTCTGTGTGCCGCCGAAAATGACGTCTTCCATCTTTGCGCCGCGGAGCGCCTTGGTGCTCTGTTCGCCCATGACCCAGCGGATCGCATCAGAAATATTCGATTTGCCGGAGCCGTTCGGGCCGACAATGGCGGTAATGTCGTTGCCGAAGCTTAGAACGGTTTTGTCCGGAAAGGACTTAAAGCCCTGTATTTCCAACGCTTTTAAGTACATGAATACAATGCTCCTATTTCACCTATTTTAACCTGTATATTTTAACAAAAAACGCCACTGATTGCAACAAAAAATCACGGTGCAGCAGAAAAAACTTTCCGTTGCACCGTAATAGTTTACTTGGCTTTATTCAAATAGGCGATTGCGGCCTGTGCAGCACTCTGCTCGGCACGTTTTTTGCTTGTACCCTCACCTGTTCCGATCGTTTGACCGTTGAGCAAGACCTCAATGCAAAAGACCTTCTGATGATCCGGGCCCTTCTCCCCGATCAGCCGGTAGCTGACGGATTGATTTTTCTTTCTCTGGATAATCTCCTGTAAGGCCGTTTTATAATCATCATCACGGATGGCGTCAAAGGAGACCTCCGACAGGACAAAACGATTGATGATGCCGCGTGCGGCTTGTTCACCGCCGTCAAGGTAGGATGCGGCAATGATGGATTCAACCACATCGGCAATGATGCTTGCACGATGTCTTCCTCCGTCCTGCTCGCCGCCGTGACCGAGTTTCAAATGCTCGCCGATGCCGATCTTTGCGGCGATCTTTGCAAGATTCGTCTCGCACACAAGCTCTGCACGCAGGCGGGTAAGCTGTCCCTCGGGCTTTTCCGGGTAGTTTTGATAGAGATATTCCGCTACCACAAAGCCAAGAATGGAATCACCCAAAAATTCAAGGCGTTCATAGCTTTTCAGGCTGTCATGAAGCGTCTCATTTGCATAAGAGCTGTGGCAAAGCGCCGTTTCAAGCAGGCCTTTGTCTTGAAACGAATAGCCGATCGCCTGTTCTAACTGTTCCAGCATTTATTCATCCCTCGGTAAAACCATCTGTGAAATATTTGCAGCAATATCGCCGCAGAAATCAAGCTCCACACATTCCTTTGCCTGCTTGATTGCTCCGCGGATGCCGCGTGCATCCGAAGATCCGTGTGCCTTGATAACAGGCTTCGTGATGCCCATAAGCACCGTACCGCCGGTCTCGCGGTAATCGAACTTTGCCTTCATCTTATTGATGCCGCCCTTGCAGAACAGGGCGCCGATTTTGGTAAACAGATTCTTCAGGAAGATCTTTTTGATCTGGTCCGACATCAGAAGTGCCGTGCCTTCAAAGGTTTTGAGCAAAATATTGCCTGTGAAGCCGTCGCAGACGATCACATCCGCATCACCGAGCGGAACACCTCTTGCTTCAATGTTGCCGACAAAGTTGATTTTTCCTTCGTCAGAGGCAGCTTTGAGCAGTGCATAGGTGTCCTTCTGCAATTGCAGACCCTTGGTCTCTTCCGTGCCGTTATTCAGGATGCCGACACGGGGGCTTTCAAGTTTCAAGGCCTTTTTCGCATAGTAGGAGCCCATGAAAGCGAACTGCATCAAAAACTCGGGCGTACATTCATTATTTGCACCCGCGTCGATCAGCACGCAGCTTTTGCCGTTATTAGGCAGAATCGGGCTGAAAGCCGCACGGCGGATGCCCTTGATACGCTTGACAAGAAGCGTCGCGGCAGAAAGCAGAGCCCCGGTGCTTCCGGCGGAGATAAATGCATCTCCCTGTCCGTCAGCAAGTATCTTCAGGCCGAGCACCATCGAAGAATTCCTGCGCGTCTTGACGATCGACGTGGGGTCATCCTCCATCGAAACAACATCGTCCGCGTGGCAGATTTCAACGCCCTCGGGAAGTGTATCAATCCCCTTTTCCTTCATAGCAGAGAGGATTTCATCCCCCTTACCGACAAGCGTGATCTCAACGCCGAGTTCCTTTGCGGCATCAATCGCGCCTGCAACGATCTCACGAGGGGCATTATCGCCGCCCATTGCGTCAATGATAACTCTCATGCTTCGACCTCATTTCTGTGTGTTGTGTAGTTCTTCGAGTACCTTCAAAGCGCGGTTGGCAATTTCGAGATTTTTGTTTGCCTTCCCTTTGACCTTATATCCAAGAGGCTCCATGATCCCGAAATTGATATTCATCGGCTGAAAATGCGTCACGGACGGATCGCTGATATAATACCCAAGTGCGCCGATTGCGGTCATGCGGGTATAATCCGGAGGGGTCAGGCCCGCGAGCTTTGCGGCCATGGCGACAGCGGCAAGATAGCCGGACGCGGTGGATTCCACATAGCCCTCAACGCCGGTCATCTGACCGGCAAATGCAAGCAGGGGCTGCTGCTTAACGGAATAATAACGGTCAAGCAGCTTCGGCGAATTCAAGAAGGTATTTCTGTGCATCACGCCGTAACGCAGGAATTCCGCATTGCGCAAAGCCGGGATCATCGAGAACACACGGCGTTGCTCCGGGAACTTCAAATGCGTCTGGAAGCCGACGATATTGTAGATATCTCCGTTTGCATTGTCTCTGCGGAGCTGGACGACTGCATAAGGCTCTTTTCCGGTCTTCGGGTCAACGAGCCCGACGGGCTTTAACGGCCCGAAACGAAGCGTATCCTCGCCTCTGCGCGCCATGACCTCGATCGGCATACAGCCCTCAAAGACGTGTTTGTCTTCAAAGCCGTGCACCTCTGCCTCTTCTGCGTTTGCAAGCTCATGTACAAAGGCAGTGTACTCTTCCTTGTTCATCGCGCAGTTGATGTAGTCGGCATCGCCGCGGTCATAGCGGGATGCAAACCACGCAAGCTCCATATCCACCGAGGCGCTGGACACCAGAGGTGCAGCAGCATCATAAAAGTGGAGATATTCAGCCTGATCGAAATAATCTGCGATCGCCTTTGCCATTGCTTCGGAGCTCAAGGGTCCCGTGGCAATGATCGCAGGTACATCGGGGATCTGCGAGACCTCCTCGGAGATCACTTCGATGTTTTTATGCGCGCGGATTTTTTCCGTAACGAGCTCGGAAAAACGGTTTCTGTCAACGGCCAGACAGCCGCCTGCCGCAACTTTTGTCTCATCGGCACAGGAAAGGATCAGGCTGCCGGAGCGCCGAAGCTCTTCTTTCAGAAGGCCGACAGCGTTTTCCAGGCGGTCGCCTCGCAGAGAATTGGAGCAGACAAGCTCAGCAAAGCTCTCGCTGTGGTGTGCAGGTGTCATCTTCGCGGGCTTCATTTCATAAAGCTTTACGCGAATTCCGCGCTCTGCCAGCTGCCAGGCTGCCTCTGAGCCTGCAAGCCCCGCTCCTATCACTTTTACAAAATCATTCATCTTTTTTCCCGGTCTTTTTCTTTGCGGCGGGCTTTCTGCCGGGGGTTTTCTTCGCCGCGGGCTGTTCCTCTGTGGTTTCGGTGGTCGGCTTCTTACGGTAGCCGCGCTTGTCCTCGGGCAGGAAATTCTGACAATCGGGGTTGACGCAGAAGGGTTTCATTCTGCCCTTGCCGGACTTCTTGAACATCGTCTGTCCGCAGACGGGGCAATCCTCCGCCGTCGGGACATCCCATGTCATAAAGCCGCAGTCCTTACCGCGTTCGCAGGCGTAGAAGGCGTAGCCCTTCTGCGACTTGCGTTTGAGAATGGTAGAGCCGCACTTGGGGCATCTGCCGGGCATTTTTTCAACGATGGGCTTGGTAAATTTACATTCCGGGAAGCCCGGGCAGGCAAGGAATTTACCAAAACGGCCGATCTTAACGACCATCTTTCTGCCGCAGAGATCACATTCTTCTTCCGTGACCTCATCGGGCACCTTGATCCTTGTATTCTGAAGTGCGTCCTCCGCCTCCAGCATTTCGCGATGGAAGCCGTCATAGAATTCGGCAAGCACCTGCTTCCAGTTGGCTTTCCCTTCGCCGACCTCGTCAAGCTTGGTCTCCATGTTGGCAGTGAATTCGACATCAATGATATCATTGAAGCGTTCGACCATCAGCTGCGTTACGACCTCGCCGAGCGGGGTGGGTGCAAGACGCTTGTCGGACTTCACGACATATTCTCTGTCCTGAATGGTCGATACAATGGATGCGTAGGTCGAGGGACGGCCGACGCCCTTTTCTTCCATGGCCTTTACCAGTGTTGCCTCGGTATATCTTGCAGGAGGCTGCGTAAAGTGCTGTTCCTTTTTCATGCCGGTCTGGTCAAGCAGCTGACCCTCTTTCAGTTCGGGAAGACGGTTTGCTTTTTCCTCTGTCTCGTCGTCTCTGCCCTCTTCGTAAACGGCAGTAAAGCCCGGGAAGCGAAGCACCTGATCGGTCGCGCGGAAGATATGACCGGCACAGGAGGTGTCCACGGTCACGGTATCATAGATCGCGTTTGCCATCTGGCAGGCGATAAAGCGGCTCCAAATCAGCTTATAGAGCTTATACTGCTCTTTCGTCAGATCCTTGGCGATCAGCTCCGGGTCAAGACGCACATTACTCGGGCGGATGGCTTCGTGCGCATCCTGCGCAGAGCCCTTCGTCTTATAATGCTTCGGCGTCGTATAATAGTCCTTGCCGTAACGATCCAGAATGAGAGACTTTGCGGCAAACAGGGCTTCATCGGAAAGACGCAGGGAGTCGGTACGCATATAGGTGATAAGACCGACGGTGCCTTCGCCGGTGATGTCGATGCCTTCATAGAGCTGCTGTGCAATCGCCATCGTGCGTTTCGGGGTCATGTTGAGCTTTCTGGAAGCCTCCTGCTGCAAGGTGGAGGTGATAAACGGGGGCGCGGGAGAACGCTTCTTTTCGGACTTTTTGATGGATTCGACCGTGAATTTCTTTCCGGTAATGTCGCCGATCACGGCATTGACTTCCTGCTCATTGCGAAGCTCGGCCTTTTTCTCACCGCCGAAATAGTGCGCGGTAAACGGAGACGTTACGGCATCGGGGCGCAGGCTGACATCCAAAGACCAATATTCCTGCGGAACAAAGGCGCGGATCTCATTTTCGCGCTCCACGACCAGCCTTGTGGCAACGGACTGCACACGGCCTGCGGAAAGACCGCGGCGCACCTTTTTCCAAAGCAGCGGAGACAGCTGGTAGCCGACAATGCGGTCGAGCACTCTTCGTGCCTGTTGTGCATCGACAAGATGGTAGTCGATGGCTCTGGGCTGTTCGATTGCCTCGGTTACAACATTCTTTGTGATCTCATTGAAGGTCACGCGCTTGGTCTTCTCGTCGGGAAGCGCAAGCAGCTCCTTCAAATGCCAGGAGATGGCTTCACCCTCGCGGTCAGGGTCAGTTGCGAGATAGACGACAGACGCCGCCTTGGAACTTTCGGAAAGATCACGAATGATGTCGTCCTTACCCTCCAGCGGGATATAGGTCGGCTCAAAATTATTCGCAATATCAACGCCGATCACGCTCTTGGGAAGGTCGCGAAGATGACCCACGCAAGCCTTTACGGTGTAGTCATTACCGAGGTATTTCCCGATCGTTTTTGCCTTGGACGGGGACTCGACGATCACAAGTTTTTTGATATCCTGTGCCATAATTTGCCTCCATACGGAAATTACGTTTTTTCGGCAAGGGAAAAGATCCTGCCGGGTAATCGCTTGATATAATGTTTTACTTCAAGCATAGTAAGGGTAACAAGCGTCTGCGTTGTCATGAGATCGCATTTGGAAACGAGCTCATCAACGTGCATCGGTCTGTCCTTCAGAAGCAGGATGACTTTCTTTTCCTCTTCATTCAGACAGTCCAGAATTTCATAAACATCAATACAGTTTTCTGCGTTGCCGGAAGTCGTTTTCGGAATCGTCTGCGTTGGCTCCTTTTGCTTGGGCTTATCTTTCTGACGGATGGAAAGCGGTTCATTCGTCTTGTACTCATGAATCTTATCCGGGAAACGCATTTGATATTCGCAGGCAACATCCCAGCCTGTGCGCGCAACGATAGCACCGTCTTTAAGCAGGCGGTTGGTGCCGGTACTGTTGGAAATATCAATATTCCCCGGAACGGCAAAAACGTCTCTTCCCTGCTCCAGTGCAAGATCCGCTGTAATGAGAGCGCCGCTTCTATGCGCCGCCTCAACGATCAGCGTCCCGACGGAAAGGCCGCTGATAATGCGGTTTCTCGGCGGGAAGTTCCGGCTGAGCGGCAGCACACCGGGTGCATATTCACTAACAAGCCAGCCGTTTTGCGCTATTTGCTCAAACAGCTCCGCATTTTCTGGCGGATAGGCAATGTCCACGCCGCATCCGAGTACACAGATTACTCGAGCGCCTGTGTTCAATGCACCGCGAAGTGCCATCGAGTCAATCCCTCGTGCACCGCCGGAAACGACCATGCAGCCGCAGTTGGAAAGCTGAACGCCGAACTGCTTTGCGCACATCAGGCCATAGTTGGTACCTCTTCTGGAGCCGACAACTGCGATCACCGGCTCTTCATCCACCTTTGGGATCGTTCCTTTATAATAAAGAACACAGGGCGGATCGGGCAGATTAAGAAGCCTCTGCGGATAGCGCTCATCGTTGATCGTTAAAATATTGATATCCTGACGGGCACACTCGTCGATCACATTCTGTGCATCAACAAGGCTTTTCACCATCAGTCCGGCAACAGCGGAATTGCGGATTCCGTCTATCCGGGAAAAATCACTTTTCTGTGCGAGATAGATATTTTCCGCCGTGCCGAATTCCTGTAATAGCTGATAAATGCCACGTGCGCCTAAGTTGGGGCGCTCGGAAAGCCATATCCAATGCTTCAGCATATTCAGACGCTCCTATGCATCAATTCTCTGCATCTGCCACAGAACGATCGAGGCAGCTACAGCGGCATTGAGCGACTCACAGCGCGGGCTCATCGGAATTATCAAACGCAGATCAGCATTCTCTAAAAACAGAGGGCTGACGCCATGCCCCTCGCTGCCGATCACAACAGCGCATTTCCGAAGCTCGGCATCGCGGATGTCTTTGGAATCGGCATGAAGCGCAGTAACGGCAAGCGGAATATGGCGATGTCTGCACGCCGCGATCACATCCTCGGCTGAGGAAAAACGCAGCTTTGTGCGGAAAATCGCACCCATGGAAGCACGGACGGTTTTTTCGTTAAAAGGGTCTGCGCATCCGCCGCAAAGCACAACGGGAACATTCATTGCGTCGGCAGTGCGGAGGATCGTTCCGACATTGCCGGGATCCTGAATTTCATCTAACACAAGCGTACCGCCGGAAAGCTCCGATTCATCTGCCTGCGGATATGCGCAGGTAAACAGTGCGCCCTGCGGACTTTGCATATTGGAAACATATTTCATAAGCTCGGGAGAAACGCGAAGCACACGGATATGCGCAGGAAGATCCGGGACGATAACGCCGTCCGAAAGGATCACGCTTTTTACGTCAAACTTCCATTTGAGAGCCTCCTGCAGAAGCTTGATCCCGTCTGCGACAAACTCCCGACATTCGTTTCTGTATGCGCGGGAGGACAGGAGCTTCCGAACGTGAGAAAGGGACGTATTCTGTTTGCTCGTGATACGTTCTTCCATAAATGGCTCGCTTCCTTTCTCTTCCCGCCTTCTTATTTTCAATTATATAACACATTTATTCCAAGATTGCAAGTCTTCAATACTTATTAAAAAAGAATTCATCGTTTTCGGCAAAAACAAACGCAGGGTGTGTTCAAAGGAAACACACCCTGTTTCGTCAATTTCAGCGAATGAATCCAGCGAGAGAGCTGTCAAATCCAGCTCGCATTTCCTGCAGGCAGACCGCGATTTTGCGGCCTCGGTGCAGTTATTGAACACAAGCTCCAAATTGGACTTCAAGCTGTTTCTTCTAATTTCAGAAAGAAGCATCGCTCCAATAATTAACATAAGCATTATGACACCCCAATGCCATTTGGCAATGGGGTGTCATATCATAATGTCATATTATCTTGAAAGGATCATTCCTGAATACTGCTGCACTCTTCCCAGGTTACATCCTTCTCTATACGATTGGCATGCTTGCGCTCGAACAGCTTGGCAATGAAGCCGGAAACGATAGTAAGCACAACAAGGAGCCAACCGAACACGAGATTCGAAGTAAGGGAGTAGCCGTCGCCGGCACCATAGATACCGCCGCCACGGAACAGCGTAACGAGGTTCCAAATAAACAGGCCGCCGAGAATGATCGGGCAGATGAACTTAATAGAACACACGAACCATACTTTGGGCATCTTGTACTTCCTGGTGTTCAAGTTGATCTGATCAAGTACTTTGGTGGTCTTGAAGAACCAGCCGATGAAGACTGCTTCCAGAACACCCGTGATGACAAGCGAGTATGCGTTGACAAAGTTATCAACGATGTCGAGCACGCCAAGGCCTGCGCCGGTCACGAAGATGAGCCCAAGAACAAAGGCGATAATGCAGAGCGTAGGCGTGGTCTTCTTCTTGTTCAGGCTGAACCTGTCGGAGATTGCCGTGGAAACGCCCTCGACGATGGAGAACAGGGAGTCGATAGCCAGTGTGACAAGGCAGAAGTAGAATACGTAAGCAAACGCAGCGTTGATCCAAGGAATGTTAGTAAGGCTGACGATCGCCTGCGGATAGATGATGAACGCAGTAGCGATACCGGAGGCGCTCATGTCGTCGAGCATACCGACGCCGGCCATCGTGGTGAACATGACCACACCTGCAAGAATACTGATAAGCATGTCGGAGAACGCAATGATAAGCGCGTCTTCGGCAATGTTGGAGTCTTTTCTGAGGAAGGAGCCATAGGCAAACATGATAGCCATGGCAACAGACAGCGAGTAGAATACCTGACCGATGGCATCGACCCAAAGAGAGGAATCACCCAGTTTGGACCAATCGGGAACGAACAGTTTTGCAAGGCCGCTCATTGCGCCGGGCATCGTGAAGCCCTTGACCGCAAGGATAAGCATGCAAACAACAGGAAGAAATACGGTATATTTGACAACTTTGCCCACGCTGCTGGTACCGTTACGGATGCACCAGTAACAGAGAATCCAGGCAAGTACAAGACAGCCGAGCACCGGCCAGGAAATGATATTGAAGCCGGAAGTAGTGCCGGTGGTCTTGATGGTGGTAGCCCAAAGGTTGCTGGCTTCTGCAGGGTTGCCGGTAAGGCCGGCGAACTTATAGCTCTGGATGAACATGAGAAGTACCCATGCAAAGACAACTGCGTAATAAATAGCAATGAACCATCCGTTAGCAAC
>JAKSPM010000079.1 GCA_024404825.1 Clostridia bacterium | reverse complement strand
CTGTGGCAGCCGGCACTGTGCGAAATTATAGCTCGAGCCAGCCTTCGCGGGCTTTCACACCGAAGGCGTCAGCAACGATCTGAAGCTCTTTATCTGTAATGGACTGCTTGATCGGCAGATGAGCGATCTTCATATAGACCTCGGCCGCCTTTTCGGCGGTTTCGATCAGGCCGAAGGCTTCGTCCAAATCCTTGCCCGTGCCGTAAATTCCGTGCTGCGCCCAAACGACAAGGCGTGCGGTCTTCATCTTTTCGGCAGTTGCAAGGCCGATCTCGTTTGTGCCGCAGAGCATCCACGGAAGCACGTTGATGCCGTCCGGGAAGACGACCATGCACTCGGTAATCATCCGCCAAAGCGTGCGGGTGAACTCCCGCTCGTCCAGGTCGTGAATGAAGGTCATCGCGAGCAGATTGCACGGATGGCAGTGCATGACAACGCGGTGTTCGGGATCAATGCCGAGGCGGATGGTGTGGCTCATCATGTGGGCGGGGAATTCACTGGTAAATCTGCCGCCGTCACAAAAACCCCAAAGAAGCTCCGCCGTCTTGCCGTCTTTGCCGATGCGGACGATGCCGAGATTGTTTTCCGGATCATACTGCACGTTCTTGAAATATTTGCCCGTGCCGGTGACAAGGAAGCATTTTCCGATCAGCTCCGGTGCATCAAAGCCCGTGGGGATCGTGCGGATGACGGAATCCTGATCGAGATAGGTATACAGCTCGTCATTTTCGAGCAGCAGACTGACGTTGCCGCCGTTGCGCTCGTCCCAGCCGTGCGTGTACATATTGGTTACGGTACGGATAAAGTCTACCATAAAGGGTGCGTTTTGGATATTGTTCATTTTCAGTCTCCGGGTCAGTTTTTCGACCGTTTCATGCGGCCGTTATGAAAGCGCATCTGCACCAGCAGATTGCCGATCGACGTTGCCTCAATCGGAAGTGCAACGACGTTCTTTTGCGTAAATTCGGCGGTCAGGTCATTCAAAAAAGCGTTTTTTGCGCCGCCGCCGACAATATACAGGGTGTCATAGGTTTTGCCTGTGTTTTCTTCCAGCTCCTCCAGCGCGGTTTTGTAGCTCATTGCCAAAGAGCGGTAGGCACAGCGGAAATAATCCCAAGGCATCGAAGGCCGTTTTTTCAAAACCGTGTCAAAGGCCGCCCGCATACTCTCGGGTGAAAAGAAGATCTGGTCGTTGGCATCGACGATCTCGTCATAGTGACTGGCTGCGGCCTGCGCCGTGATCTCCGCAAACGGCGTATCCGGGCAAAGCTCTTCCCGCAGGCGGTTCGCAAGCCAAAGACCCATAATGTTTTTTTGATAGCGGTTGTAGCCGACGCCGCCCTCGTTGGAATAGTTCGCCGCCTCGCTGCGCGCATCGGTCAGGGGATGCTCGGTCTTGACCCCGAGCAGACTCCATGTGCCCGAGGAGATATACGGTGCATTTTCCTCCATCGGGATGCCCTCAACGGCGGATGCGGTGTCGTGCGTCGCGCAGAATACCACCTGACAGTTGCCGCCGACCTCGCGGGCGATTTCCGGCAGCAGACGGCCGACGGTGGTTCCCGGCTGAGAGAGGATCGGGAAAAGATACTGCGGCAGGTGCAGACATTTGAGAATGCTCTGGTCAAATTCGGAGCTCGCTGCGTTGACAAGGCCGGTCGTGGATGCGTGCGTAAATTCCTTTTTCTTAACGCCGGTGAGCTTATACATCAGGTACTCCGGCATCATCAAAAAGTCCGTTGCGCGGTTGAGCCGCCCGGCGTGCAGGTCGCAATAGAGCTGATAGATGGACGTAAAGGTTTGGAACTGACAGCCGGTCAGGCGATATAAGGTTTCAAACGGCATCTTTGCGTGAACACTGTCGATCACATTCTCCGTGCGGTGGTCGCGGTAGGCATAGCACGGTAGGATCTCGCGGCTGCCGTTCATCAGCACATAATCCACGCCCCAGGTATCCACGGACAAAGATGCAATCTCAGAGTATTTTGCAAATGCCGTCCGGATGCCCGCCTTGACGTTGGCAAACAGTGCGTCAATATCCCAGATCAGATGGCCGTTTTCTTCCTTGACGCCGTTCGGAAACCGGAAAACCTCGTCACAGACCAGCTCGCCGTTTTCCATATACCCGACAATATGCCTGCCGGAGGATGCTCCGATGTCAATTGCAAGATACTGCTTCATAGTCGTCCTTTCCTTTCCGCTCAGCAAACGGCACGAATCACTGCGTGCATTTGCTCAAACTGCTCCTCCATATCCCTGACTAACTTGAACTGCGTCCGGCAGCGATCTAAGTTCTGCTCCGGATAGTGAATGTGGAAATATGTGTCGCCGGAGAGGTAATCCGTCAAAAAGCGGATGCCGCACTCTAAGGTCATGAGCCTTGCGCCCCACGGCAGATACTCGAGCTCTGCCTCCGTCAGGCCGCCATGCGCACCTTCAATAAAGCTCTTTGCGTAGATTTCATAGAGCTCGATGTCAAAATTGACCTTCGAAAGATCCTTTTCGTCCTCCGCGCTGTGGTTGGCACCGAAGCGGATGGAGTCGCCGAAGTCGTTGACGGAAAGCCCCGGCATCGTGGTGTCCAGGTCAATGACACAGATGCCTTCGCCGGTCGCCCGGTCAAAGAGAATGTTGTTGAGCTTGGTATCGTTGTGTGTCACACGAAGCGGCAGGATGCCGGCCTTGAGCGCGGATTGCAGCACACTGCAATCCTGCTCGCGGGCAAGGACAAAGTCAATCTCATCCCGCACAGCCTCGGCTCTTCCCAGGCTGTCGGCCTGCAGAGCCTGCTTGAATTTCAGCAAGCGGTCTTCGGTATCGTGGAACTTTACGATCGTCTCGCGCAGGGTTTCGACCGGGAAATCGCACAGAAGATACTGGAATCTTCCGAATGCCTTTGCAGAGGCTGCAAACAGCTCGGGCGTTGCCTGCTGGAGGCAGTCGGTGCCCTCGACATACGGCATCAGGCGCCAGGCTCTGCCGTTCTCGTCCGTGTAATAGGTATTGCCGCCATGCGTCGGGATCAGGCTGAGTGTTCCGCGGGAAGCATCCTCGCCGAGCGCAAGCAGCTTTTGCCGCAGGAAGGTCGTGATTTTTTCAAAGTTGTCCATCACCACCGCCTGATCCGGGAAGGCTGCCGTTGACAGACCCTGCAGAATATAGCGGATGCAGTCGCCCTCGGGCGGCTGGCACAGGACGCAGTAGGTGTCATTGATGTGTCCGCAGCCGTAATGTACCGCAGCCACCGGCGGCACGGGGAAGGAAAATGCAGCAAGGATGCGCTCTAACTGCGGCGCATCTTCCGGAAGATACAGCTTCATATCATCTCTCCTGTTCAAACCCAAATCGGTTGTTCTTCAAGTGTGTTGCCGCTCCAGCGGAAGGTCTTTGCTTCAAAGGGGGTAAACGCAATGCGGAATTCTTTTCCGCAGAGGACGATCGCCGCAGTACAGGCTTTCTCGTTGTTGTTGCAAAGGCGCAGGGTGTAGCCGTTCTCATCCTTGTAAAAAGCCGAAACGGACACTGCGCGGTTGTCAATGCGGAGAATGTCTGCGGGGGCTTCTGCGCTGCCGTGCGGGAAAAGGTTGAGCGAGTAGGGGGGCGTGACAAACTCCTGGGCAAGGTTTTCAGCCTCGCTTCGCTTGTCATAGGACAGACGGAAGGAGAAATGATGTCTGCCCTGTTCGATCGTAGGAACAAAGCCGTCATGGTTGAGAAGCGCGCGGTCATCAATCGGGTGCGCGCAATATGCCGCGCCGCGCAGCAGCGTTGCATAGAGGGTGTCCCCGTCTGCGCTGAAGCCATAGGTGCAGTTGTTATACAGCATCAGGGCGTTTTCGCCGTCCTGCAGGCCGACAAAGCGGTGTGCGGTGATCTCACTGCCGTCCTTTGCAAAAGTATCTGTTCCGAACGGGATCTGCCCGAAAAAGCTGCCTGAAACAGCAGCCGGGATTTTTAATTTCAGTGCCTTTTGCTGTTCATTCCACAGCACATCGACCCCGACATCGACGGTCGGAGAATCGCGGTAGATTTTGTAGGACACTCGGACAAAGCTCGCGCCTGCTTCAAAAAAGCTCTCGACCTCGGTCAGTACCTCGCCCGATTCGATGATTTTGACGTTCTTAAGACCCGCAAACGGGCCCTTGTCACATTCGGAAAGCCGGAAGGGTACTTCCTCCGTCCCGATTCTGTCCATATACCAGCCCCAGGGGTCGGCATTGTCATTGAGCATGACAGGCTGGAATGCACCGCCGGAGAGAAGCTCTTTCCCACCAATCGCGAAACCCTCCAACAGGCCTGTTTTGGCGCTGATGCGCACGGTCTTGACGCTGTCTTTCAGGACGATATCCTGCCCTGCGGGAAGCGATTTTGCCCTTTTCGGCTCGGTTTCTACGCGGAAATCCACGCGAGTCACGCCAAAGGGCGAAAGACTGCACCGATAGGCAATCCGCTTGCGGCGGTCGTAATTGATGTTTGACAGCTCCTTGATGCACTGTGTCGGGATGGGCTTCCCGTCCTGATACGCCGTAACGGTGTATTGCTGCGTGTCGGAAATCAGAGCTTTCGGCATCAAAAATTCCGTTTCGCAGACGGTATCGCGGAAGTAAGGCTGCGAATTGAAGATAAAAATCGGGAATTCTCCGTCCTTTGCCTTTTCGTGCTGCATACACAGGGCAAAAAATGCGCTGTCAAATTCTGTTTGAAGCAGCTCCAGGGCGCTGTCTGCCTTCCGCAGACAGCTCTTTTCGCCCTCCTGCGTGCAGGTGCCGGAGTAGACATCGTGGAATTCCAGGGAGGCAAGATGCTTTTCCGCAGACGTGAAAACGTCTGCTTTTTTTTGGTACAGGCCCTGCAGTTCGGCAAGCGAGCAGAGCTTTTCTGTGGTAAAAAGCATCGTTTCCAGCTCGATGTGCTTCTGCTTGATGCTCTGCATCGAGGTGTAGGCACCGATCAGGCAGGGCTGGAGGGAGTTTGCAAATTCTACCGTCGGGTCGATGTCGGCAAAATACTGCTCGGGCGTGCTGTGAAGCACCTCGATTTCCGATTCGGAAATATAAGCGGTGATATCATTGAGGTCTTTCCTCGACGGTATACCGCCGTGATTGCCGACACCCCAGAGGGCAACGCCGACCTCTTCCGTGTCATAGACAGCCGCTTTTCGCTTCACATCGGAAAGTGCTGTACCGAAGCCGCTGCAATAGATCGATTCATCCTCTGCGCGTGTGGCCTTGATGCGGCTGCCGTCCTTGCCGACCCAGATAAACTGCCGCGCGGGCAGCTCTTTCATCTGCGGCATCGGGCGGCAGAACAGATAGGAATCATAGCCGCATTTTTTGAGGATCTGAACTAAACCGACACTGTGGCCGAAGCTGTCAAAGTTGATGGCAGTGGAAGGTCTTGCGCCGAATTTTTCTTCAAAATACTTCCTGCCGAGCGCGATCTGCCGCACAAAGGCCTCGCCCGAGGGCAGATTGCAGTCCGGCTGCAGATACCATCCGCTCATAATGTGCCAGGCGCCTGCGGCGACCTGCTTTTTGATAGCTTCGAATAACGCAGGGTCCTTTTGCTCGATGAATTCGTACAGGACCGCTTCGTTGTGGTTGAAAATATAGTCGAATTCTCGGCAAAACTGTTCTGCCTGGAAAAAGGTGGAAATTGCCTCCCCGAGCCCTTCCTCCCAGTCCCACATCCAGACAGGGTCAATATGAGAATTACAGATCAAGTGCAGTTTTTTCATGGCGTTTCTCCTTTGGAGAAGCAAATTTGGAATGGCAGGCGGAGCTGCCGCGCTCTGCGGCGGCTCCGCCTGTTTTCTTAGGTGCGATTCGGCTGCAGCTTCTGCGCAAGGATAAAGGTTCTGCCTTCAAAGCTGTAAGGATTGCTGCCTGCGCCTGAGGCGCAGAACAGATGCGTGGGCTTGCCGTTTTCATCGAAGAGCACCCACGGGCGTTCCATGTTGCCCTGCAGGGTCTGCCTGCCGTCTTTCCACATGACATTGCGGGAATAGATCGCGGATGCAGACGGAATTTCAAAGTGAATGCAGTCCTTGCTCTCGGCATAAAAGCCGCTGCCCCACTGCCCTGTAATGCCGTAACTTCCGTTTTTGCTGTCGTCCTTGGCAAGCAGGCAGAATTTCTCCCGCTTTGTATCATACCACAAAAACGGATCTTCGATGTGGCAGTCAGGATCGTTCATCTGCAAAATCGGATTATCGGACAGGCGGCGGAATTCGCCGTCCGGACGGTTTGCGACCGCAACGCCGAGCATCAGAGGTGCCCCTGCACCGGCGCGGGATTTATAGATCAGATAGGTCTTGCCCGAAGGCAGGATCGCAACGGCAGGATTGGTCGTCACGGTGCAGTCCCAATGACCGTTATCCCGCGGCGCAAGCAGCGGCGTATCCTTGCGGACAAATTTGCCGTAAATGGAGTCTGCGACTGCCACGCCGATGCGCTTGTTGTTCCAGACGGAAAGCGTGCTTTTTTCGGTCTGCTTCGCCTCCGGCGGAATCTCGCCGTCGTAGGTCGTGCCCAT
>JAKSPM010000078.1 GCA_024404825.1 Clostridia bacterium | reverse complement strand
GCCTTAGCCATGGGAGCCAGGCAGTTGGTGGTGCAGGAAGCTGCGGAGATGATGTTGTCTTCCTTGGTCAGGGACTTGTGGTTGACATTGTATACGATGGTGGGCAGATCGTTGCCTGCGGGAGCAGAGATAACGACCTTCTTGGCACCTGCGTCGATGTGAGCCTGTGCCTTTGCCTTGGAGGTATAGAAGCCGGTGCATTCGAGAACAACTTCAACACCGATCTTGCCCCAGGGCAGTTCAGCTGCGTTAGCCATCTTGTAGATGACGATCTTCTTGCCGTCGACAACGATGTAGTTGTCTTCGCCTTCGCCTTCGTTGAACTCGACCTTATGATCGCGAGCGTAGTTGCCCTGCGTGGAGTCGTACTTCAGAAGGTGAGCCAGCATCTTGGAAGAAGTCAGGTCATTGATTGCTACGATTTCATAGTCGGGATCGCCGAACATCTGACGGAAAGCCAGACGGCCGATTCTGCCAAAACCATTGATTGCTACTTTTACAGACATATTATTTCCTCCATTTTTGAAGCTTGCGTTCATACCTCGCAGCTTCAATAGATTTATACCTATATTATATACCAGAATTCTCCTGTTTACAATTATTCACATTGGATAAAACGATGGGAACTTTTTGAACTTTTTTTCGACAAATTTTCCCAAAAGGCTCAGATAATAATGCTAAGCTCCCGAATATGGCCGAGAAATTCCGCAACATCGGCCGTCGCGGTCGCCTCGTCGATATCGTAATCGGCAAGAATCCTCTGTACGATTTCGGCCTCATCCTTGACCTCGGGTAGCATCTTCCAGATCTCTGCGCCGAGCTCGTTGAGGGTAATCATGCCGTTGAGATCCAAAGAGGTCTTGCCGACCGGGATCAAAAGATATTCCCCTGCGACCTCGCGCATGACAAATTGCTGTTTGATATCCATTTACCTTCCTCCGAATCTTTCATCTCGAAGTTCCTGCATCCGGCCAATATAGCTTTGCCGCATTTTGCACACATATTCCGGCTTCTTGTTAAAGTTTCCGGTTTCGCAGTAGCACATTGCCGCACAGGGATGGCAGATATTTTTGATTGGGCACACACTGCACTCCGCCGGCAGGCGGATTGCTGCCGCTGCGGCTCTCGTTCTCTGCCATGCCTCGTTGAAGCCGAGCTTCAATACATCGAACGCAGGCTCCGACATCTGCCCGCAGGGCGCCATTTTGCCGTCCCAGTCGAGCCAGAAGGTCGTCACACCGCCGCGGCAGTGCATTGCTTCGCCTTCGGCCTCTTCCAGACATTCCTCATCCCGGTCAGACGGAAGCAAAATACCCTTGTCGAGTGCGTCATAACGGCGCTTGAGCTGGTCCTCAGTGCTGTTGGCAAATTCGTGCTCTGCCATCATGCAGCCCGCCTCATCGGCAGGAAGACGGAAGTTCTGTCCACACAGCTCCGGATGCAGACGAATGGGCGGGAACATATAGGGCGTGGACTGAACGTGTGCCCCAAGCTCCTTTGCCTTATCGTAAACGGCCTGAAGATCATCGCTGTTATCCGGCGTGACCGACATATTGACCTTGACTTCGATGCCGGCCTCGCGGAGATTTTTGATATTGGTAATAACGCGGTCATAAGCAGGCAGACCGCACTGCTTTTCGTAGGTTTCATTTGTAATGCCGTAGAGCGTGATGTTGATTCTGGATGGGGGATCCTCGCAAAGTGCATGGAACAGTTCCCCCTGCAGCAGCATGCCATTGGAGTTGATTGAAACGATCAAGCCCATGGCCTTGAGTGTGCGGAAAATCTCCAAAAAGTCCGGACGGAGCGTCGGTTCGCCACCAGTCAGCAACAGAAAGACTGTTCCGGCCTTTATTGCGTCCTCACCGATTTTGATCCACTGGTCTGCGGTCAATTCCCTGCCGCGCTTTTGCTGCTCGGACTCGGTCAGATGGACGTAGCACATTTTGCAGTTAAAATTGCAGCGCGGCGTCAGCTCAAACGTGCCGTTGATCGGCAGGCCGAGGCGTTTGCCCTTTGCATGGAGGTATCTGGAGATTTTTGTTTCCATTCTATGATTCCTTTTTCAGTGTTTGTTGCAGCAGCTCCACTGCTGAAACATCCGGCAGGCAGTTCAGGAAATAAACAGGGACACTTGACGCAACTCTCACGGCTACATCCATTGCGCGTCCGATGCTCTGCGCGTCCCAATTCGGGACAGGAGATTGCGATAAAAGCAACTTGGCCGCATCCTTCTGTGCCAGGCGGCGAATGGTGTTTTCTTTTGCCTGACCGAGGAAGACGATTGCGCGGATCGGCAGCTCATAATCGTTGCAGATACCGGAGGTGCCTGCATACGGCAGGCCACAGGCATATTCTTTGTTTTCGATTCTTCGGAGAAGATTCCGGTCGCCGTTTTTCACACTTGCGCCGGCAAAGGTCTCCCAAAGTCTTGCCTGCGTAGATTTTCCGATCCCGGAAACCCCGGAAAACAGGACGGCCTCGCCGTCATATTCTACGCAGGCCGAATGCAGTACCGAGCGCCCGAAGTGCAAAAACAGTTCCTCCGAGCTGATTGTGGCAAGAATCTGCTTCTCGTTCAGCGAAAATCCGCGGTCACAGAGCTCTAAGGTTCTTAACTGCGGGGTATCGAGCGCATAAAACAGGTGGGCATAGTCCGCACCAATCGGCTTCCAATCCTTGCGGTAGTAGCGGTGGATCTCATCCCCGATCCGCAGGCTCCGGACATAGGGTTCCTCCCATTCAGGAAGAACATCCACCGGAAAATCGAGCGTTTCTTTGAGGCAAACACAGATCTCAATGTCCGGCTTCTGTTCCGTTATCTGAAACAGCGGCAGATAGTTGCCGTCCTCCGCCCTGGGGAGCCATCCGAAAAAGCGGAAGATCAATCCGCCGATCTGATAGAATCGTTCAGTTTGCATACGCCATGTAGAGGATCGCACTGGTGTCATTCCAGAAGTGCTTCTGCATGGACTGTGCATATTCTCCTGCCTTGATGCCGCCGGAGAATCTGGCACGGTAGGTAATGCCGCCCATGAACAGGCCGTTTTCGTAGTTTTTATAGAACACAGAGACATCCGAGGTATAGTCTTTGCCGCTGATGTTCTTGATATTAAGAACGCCATCGTCGGGGTAGAGTTCAAAATCGTTGCCGAAGTCCATAACGATCGAACCGGGCAGCGCAAGACCCTTGCAGACAAATGCACCATCGACTTTCAGATTTTTGTCCACCGTCAGGCGGTTTTTCTCCTGCACGAAAACAGCAGCACCGACCGGAAGCCCAGAAAATTCAAAGCTGGCGGTTTGCTCGCCGAGAGGAAGCTCGATCTGGCCGTATTCTGCAAGAGAAGTGCCGTTGTTCTTAACAATAATGCAAAGGACATCATTGATCGGCTCGTCTGAACCATCTTCTAGATAGAACCCGGAAAAAGTGCCGGCACAGAGAACCTGCAGGCCGTTATCAAAGCTGATGCCTTCGATGCCGTCAAGCACAGTAAAGCCGGGGATCTCATAGGGCATTTCCGGAGCGGACTCCGTCCCCTGTGGAGCTTCCTTTTGGACGGATTTTTTGCAGCCGGTAAACAGGCCGAGCATCAAAAAAAATACCAAGGTAAGGCAAAGGATTGCTTTGCCTGAAATGTGCTTTTTTGTGACAGTTGTGTTTGTCATCCGGTGTATCCTCTCTCAATGAAAAATAGCCTCGCAGCAGGCGAAAAAATAGCTTTAGATATACAATGTGGAAGCCCGTAGGGCTTCCACATTCAAAATATACGTCAAGAAGGGAATACAACGTCCTGCGGGACTTCGACTGCAATTTCGTCAATCTCGCAAGAGGAAACCAGCAACGTGTCATAAATATGCATCGCAAAGTCAGGGTTCCACCAAGAACAGGTGTACTTGTTTTCATGCTGACCTTCGAGCGCACACGAGTTGGCTATAGCTTCCATCAGGCGGAAGTTTTCATATAAAAGCACGGGCTTTTTGTACTCTTTTCTCATTTTCATCACCTTCATAGCAATCTGAGTATATCATATCCATTTTCACATTGCAAGACTTTTCTCATGAAAATATGAAATAATCAAACAAATGCGGGGGATTTCTCTATTTCCGCTCCCCGTTTTGCCGGGGAGCGGAAAGATTCATCTGGTCTTGCAGCGGATCGGTATTACTCTGTTCTTGCAGTACCTCCTTATTTACTTTGCGAAGTAGGTCTCGGCGGAGATACCGAAGTTCATCATTGCATTGACAAGTGCTGCAAGCGCATCGTTGCCGGCTGCCTTGCCGGCTGCATAGGACTCGATGCTATACTCAAGCGTGTTGCTGACGCAGGTGTCGCCGCTATATACCTCGGCGGTGAGAACGGTGCGCATCTGCAGTGCGTTCAGACCGGAGAAGGAAGCAACATACTTGCCGCCGACTTCTGCGAAGGCTGCAGTGCCGATCTGCTTTGCGCCGTCGAAGATGCGGAGTTCAAGGTCTGCAACATCGTAGTCAGCTGCATCAATAACATAGCAGACAGTGACTTTCTCACGCAGGGACAGGTAAGCTGCCGTGAACTCGACATCGCCGCTGCCGCGGATCGCGGTGCAGCTGGAAAGTTCGGGAGCACCTGCGGTTGCATAAGCCATCAAACCGTCGGCAACCTTTGCCGTGACGAGGTTTGCGGTGTTGTAGCTCACATAGTTCTGAGCGGCTGCACCGTATGCTGCGAGATCAGCAAGCAGAGTACGGAAGCTATCAGCATCGGTCTTTGCATACATACGGTTGATGTAGTCAAGAACGCTGTAGTTGATTGCCTTGCCGGAGATGAGTTCGCCGTTTCTGTAGCCGAAGAGCTGAGCGGTAACAGCGCTGCCCATTTCAGCCGGGTTAATGCCGGTGAAGCGGAAGCTGTACAGGCCGGTTTCTTCATTGTAGATTGCTTCGAAAACGGTTTCTTCTGCGTAACCGGTAACTTCGCCCGCTTCGTTGTACAGAGCCTTGGTGAAGACTGCGAAGATGCCGTCTGCGCTGTCCATGACTGCTTCATCAACATTGAAGTTGATGGCAATGTCGCTGTTGAGAACCAGCTCAGCGGACTTGAAGTTGAGGTCGGGATCAGTCGGCTCGATGGGATCGGGATCGGTGATAGGTTCACCGTAGACGATCTGGATCATCTTGGCTGCTTTCTGAACTTCAGCTTCGTTAATGTTCAGCGTCAGCGTGTTGCCGTTGACGGTGGAGTAGCGGATGTTGGTGACATCGAGAACACCGGAGCCGGAGTTGTAGATGACCAGGACGGAGGATTCGCCGTTGTTCCAGCCCATCTGCGTGGTATCGAGCTCGTAGTACATTTCGGTCGCGGAAGCGATTGCCTTGTTCTCGAGCAGATACTTGATGCCGGTGGATTCGGTACCGTTGGAGATGGATGCAACATCGATCTGGGTCGCGGTGCCGTTGACAGCCTTTGCACCGATCTGCAGATCCTGCGAGGTGATGGTCGTCACATCGGAAACCAGGGAGAAGACAATGCCCTGACCGGGTGCCAGATAGACACCGTGCTCGGGACCGTATGCTGCCTGATCGTCTGCAACATTGGTTGCGCCCATGCCGTCGATGATGGCAATACCGTTGAACTGACCGGCAGAGATAGATCTCTTTGCTCCCTTAGTGGGTGCTTCTTCGGTCGCGGCCGGAGCAATGCTGCGGGTAGCTGTGCCATTAGTCACAGGCTCGTAGCCGCTGCCTGCGGATGCGGAATATGTCGCTGCTGCAACGATGCCGGAAGCGGAAGGCGTGGTGTAATTTGCGGGAACCTCCGCACCGAGGAGTTTGAATGCAAGTTCGGGATAGTCAACGAAGACATTGCGGACGCCGGTAATGCGCTGCACTGCATCGTTTCTGCCGAGCTCCCAAGTATCAACGGGGTCTTCTGCGAGCCACTTGAGCAGGATTGCTCTGCTTTCCATGACACCGCCGGTGCCGTAGAACTTGGAGGTGTTGCCCCAGCGCATCAGGTGCTGGAGCATCAGTCTTGCGACATCTCCGTGCAGGTTCTGACCGAGCTTGTTGGGATCGTAGTAGCCGGAGCCTTCGCCATAAGCGTTATTGCCGCGGCTGCTGTTTTCGGAAACAGCGGTCGGGCGGAGCATCATGATATCGTTTTCATCACTGCCATCCTGTCCCTTGCTGTTCGGCCAGGTGTGTTCACGGTTCCAGGTAGAGCCGGAATCCCAGTTGGGACCGACGAGAGCAGCGGAATAGAAGGAGGAAATCTTGTTTCCGCTCTCAATGCAGTCGGTGTAAGCGTACAGAGAAGTCGTGCCTGCATAGCTCGTCGTGCTGGTCTGCTTTGCAGTGAGCATATTGTGGATCGCGGTACCGAGGGCACTGGAGTAGAAGTCGGTGTCGGAGCCGCTGCTGCCGCTAAGTGCGGACAGTGTCTCGTAGGAGTAGCTGCCGGTGTAGTATTCATCAGCCGGGGTGGTGAGGAAGGTTGCGGTAGTACCTCTGGTGCCCCAGTTGTAGACATTGCCGGTTCTGGAGCCGATGTAGTTGACGGTCACATCATCGCTCTG
>JAKSPM010000077.1 GCA_024404825.1 Clostridia bacterium | reverse complement strand
GTAGGTGTAGCGGATCTCGGAGGTGTAGTCCTCCAGACCGCTCTTGCCGCTTTCAATGTAGGCCTTGAACGCCTTGAGGTTGTTCTGCTGCACGTCGGACATCATCGCGTCCATCATGCCGGTCATGACATTGTTGGAGTAGACGGCATCGAGCTCGTGGTGATTGCTCTCGGCGTTTTCCTTCATATCCGAAAGCACGGTGCCGAGATCCATCGTGCTCTTTTCAAGCTGCACCGGATAGCTCGACAGGGTATCGCGCTCTACGCCGTCAATGTAGGAGTTCGCGCCGTTGGACATCGACAAAATCAGGGCGATGCCGATGATGCCGATGGAGCCTGCAAAGGCGGTGAGGATCGTCCTTGCCTTCTTCGTCAGCAGGTTTTTGAAGCTCAAAGACAGGGCAGTGAAGAAGGACATCGAGGTCTTTGCCTTCTTGTGGTCAACGAGGGAGGGAAGCTGCTCGCCGTCGGATTCATAGGGCATGGAGTCGTCGAGCACCTTGCCGTCGAGAAGCTTGATGATACGGGTGGAATACTCCTCGGCAAGGTCGGGGTTGTGCGTGACCATGACAACGAGCCTGTCCTTTGCAACCTCGCGCAGAATGTCCATGATCTGCACGCTCGTTTCGCTGTCGAGTGCGCCGGTGGGCTCGTCGGCAAGCAGAATATCGGGGTCGTTGATGAGGGCACGGGCAATGGCCACACGCTGCATCTGACCGCCGGACATCTGATTGGGCTTCTTGTTCAGCTGATCGCCGAGGCCGACCTGCGCCAGAACATCCTTTGCCCGCTGACGGCGCTCTTTTTTGGACACGCCCGAAAGCGTCAGCGCAAGCTCGACGTTGGACAGCACCGTCTGGTGGGGGATGAGGTTATAGCTTTGGAAGACAAAGCCGACCGAATGGTTGCGGTAGGAGTCCCAGTGACGATCCTTGAAATCCTTGGTGGACTTGCCGCCGATGATGAGGTCGCCGCCCGTGTAGCGGTCAAGACCGCCGATGATATTGAGCAGGGTCGTCTTGCCGCAGCCCGAGGGGCCGAGGACGGAGACAAATTCATTTTTCCGGAAGGACAGGCTGATGCCCTTTAGGGCTTCTACCTTCTCCTCGCCGGTAATATATTCTTTCGTAATGTTTTTCAAACAAAGCATGGTCAAGATCCTTTCAAATTGCTGGGGTGTTACTTATCGCTCAACGAAAAATTATAGCAGATTACAAGGCGAAATTGCAAGTTTTTTGTTCATATCGGGAAAAATCGTTTTGGATGTGTTTTCGGCGGTCTGATGTCCGCAATTCGTAGGAAAACAAAGCGTTGTGCTTTTTATGCAAAAGCAACACAAGAACTTGTGAAAAATACCGTCTTCTTCCTTGACGAACGGTACAAACCGTGGTAAGATATTATTTGTCAAAAAATGAAATATTCTGCGGTTTGTCCGCCCGTTTGCGGCGGCGCCCGGTGAAGCTTTTTCGGAGGACATTATGGTTTTTGCCGACCTGTTTTTCCTGTTCGTTTTTCTGCCGCTGTGTCTGCTTTGCTACTACATGGCAAAATCGATCAGAACAAAAAATATCATCCTGATTCTTTTTTCCCTGCTGTTTTATGCCTGGGGTGAGAAGCTTTGGTTCCTGCTGCCGCTTTCCGCCCTGTTCAACTGGGCTGTCGGTCTTTGGATCGGCAAAACGCGCCATACCTCAGCGGGCAAGCTTGCCGTTGCCGTCGGTCTGATCGGTGATATCGGGCTGCTGCTCGTCTTCAAATACACCGATTTCTTCATCGGCAACTTCAACGGCCTGTTCGGCACCCATGTGCCCCTGCCGCATGTGCATCTTCCCATCGGCATCAGCTTCTTTACCTTCCAGGCCATCTCCTATGTGCTGGACTGCTACTGGGAAACGGTCGAGGTCCAGAAGAAGTTCCCCAAGTTCCTGCTGTATCTGTCCTTGTTCCCGCAGCTCATTGCAGGCCCCATCGTCCGTTACAGCGTGGTCGAAAAAGAGATTGATAAGCGCTCGGTTTCCGCAAGCGACATCGCAGAGGGCATCCAGCGCGTCATCATCGGCCTTGCAAAAAAGGCCATCGTTGCAAACAGCCTGTATGCCATCGTTACGGAAATGCTCGGCGAAAAGGGCGAATTTATCGCCTCGCAGTCCTTCCTCGGCACCTGGTTCGGCATCATCCTGTATGCGCTCTATGTCTACTATGATTTCAGCGCCTACTCCGACATGGCCATCGGCATGGGCAGGATGTTCGGCTTCCACTTCAATGAAAACTTCGACCATCCCTTTGTCTGTACCACTATCGCCGAGTTCTGGCAGAGATGGCATATCTCCCTCGGCTCGTTCTTCCGCGACTATCTGCTCTATGTTAAGATCTTCGGCAAAAACCGCATTTACCTGAGCCTCTTCCTCGTGTGGTTCTGCACCGGTATGTGGCACGGCGCGGCATGGAACTTCATCCTTTGGGGTCTGTTCTACGGCTGCTTTATGCTGTTCGAGCAGAAGATGGGCAGAAAGCGCATGAAGAAATGGCCGACCCTCATTAAGCACATCTACACGAAGCTCGTCATCATCATCGGCTTCGGTATCTTCATGTTCGTCAGCATGAAGGATCTCGGTATTTTCTTCCGCAATATCAGCGGCGTTTCCATGGCTCTCGGCAAGACGGGCTTTGCTGACCGTCAGGGCTGGTCGTTCTTTGTGCGAAACATCTTCCTGATCGTCGCCGCCATCGCCTGCAGCCTGCCGCTGCTGCCGAAGCTCAAGAAAACCGTTCTGCAGAGCCGCAGCGATGCCGTCTACACCGTCGGGCGGATCGCCGCCGTGGTGGGCTGCCTCGTGCTGCTTGTCGTCTCTGTGATCTTCCTGATCGACAATACCAACAACCCCTTCCTGTATTTCCGCTTCTGAGAAAAGGAGGCTGACCTATGGATTATGAATATGACATGGACGCCCCGCAGGAGCTGACCCGCGCAGAGGTGCAAAAACGCCGCTTCGAAAAGAAGCGCCGGAATCTGAATGAAAAGCTCTCCGGGCTGTCCGTTCTGGTGTTTGCACTTGCCTTTGCCGTGATTATTTTCTTCCTGCTCTTTTTCCCGCGGCCGACCGAAACGAAGCTTGAAAACCGCAAGCTCGCCGAATGGCCGAAGTTCAGCCTGAAGGCGCTGTTCACCGGCAAATATACCGGCGGTATCAAGGAACACTACAACGACACCGCGCCCTACCGCGACGACCTTAAGGGCGTGGGGGACGAGATCCGCGCCCGCTTCGGCTTCACCTCCAAGCACACCGTAAAATTCTCTAACGGAGTGCGTAAGGTCACCGAATACCAGGAGGAGTCAAGAACGCCCAAGGCAACCTCGATGCCCGGTGCAGCCGGCCGCCGTATGACAGAGGCGACCGAGCGCGGCGAAGAAGCCAATCAGAAGGATTTCCGCGGCATTGACGCCGACGGCGCATGGAACAACGGTCAGCTGACCGTCTATCAGGACGGGCACTACCGCTGCATGGAGCTCTTCGGCGGCGGTGTCGGCTCAAGCTACGCAGAGGCGCTGAACTACCTGCATGGCGTGCTCGGCAACACCGTTACGATCTATTCCATGCCCTGTCCCTTAGCCTGTGAGTTCTACCTGCCGAAAAACTATGCCGACTGCGCAGCCAACCAGTCCGACTGCTTCGACAAAACTGCCGAAAAGCTGGATGACGGCATCGTTTCCATCAATGTCTGCCCGGTGCTTGCGAAGCACACCGAGGAGAACATCTACAGCCGTACCGACCACCACTGGCAGTCCCTCGGTGCCTATTATGCCTGCCGTACCTTTGCAGAGACTGCCGGCGTTCCCTTTGCCGACCTTTCCAAGTACGAAAAGGGGAGCTGGTCCGGCTACGTCGGCACGATGTATGCCTTCTCCCGGGATGCAAACCTCAAAAATGACCCCGAGGAGTTCGTCTACTACAAGCCGACCTGCGATTATGAGAGCTACTACTACGACCAGCAGTTTAATTATTCGTATAATGACGACCTGTTCTGGGATAATATCGAGGATTCCTCCAGCTACTACCTTACGTATATCCACGGTGACAGCAACGTTGTCAAGACCGTTACGAACGTGAGGAACGGCCGCAGGCTCCTTGTGGTCAAGGACAGCTACGGCAACGCCCAGATCCCGTTCTATTCCAGCTCCTTTGAGCAGATCATTGTGGTCGATATGCGCTACTTTGAGCGCAACCTCATCACCCTCATTGAAACCATGGACATCACCGATGTTCTGTTTACCTGCTCGTCGTTCTCGGTCGTCGGCGGCAATGCCGATAACCTGATGAACCTGATGACCCAGGATGCCTATTCCGATCTTGTGGATAACGCACCGACCGCATCCAGCACCAACGACTGATAGGGAGAGACCATGAAAGAATTAGAATACCCCTTTGACAGCGAGTTGATCCTGCAGAAGAAAAAGTCTCTGAAAAAAGCCCTTTTGGCAGACGGCTCCAAGCGCATCCAAAAGAAAATCGCTGTCCTCGGCGGCTCTACCACGAGCCATATCGTGAATATCTTAGAGCTGTTCCTGCTCGACCGGGGCATCGAGCCGGTGTTCTATGAGTCCGAGTACGCCCAGTACTATCAGGACGCGATGTTCCCGGATGATACGCTTTTGGCATTTCAGCCCGATATCGTCTTTTTTCACACGAGCAACCGCAACCTGACGATGTTGCCGGAAATGACCGACTCCGAGGAAGCGGTCAATGCGAAGCTGGATCAAGAGCTGTCTAAATTCCGCGCCATGTGGGATTCCGTTTCCGAAAAGTTCTGCTGCCCGATCATTCAGAACAACATGGAGCTCCCGATGTACCGCCTGCTCGGCAGCCGCGATGCTTACGACTACCGCGGGCGTGAGAACTTCATCACGCGCTTCAATCAGGGCATCTATGACTACGCGAAGACCCACGAGAGCTTTTTCGTGCACGACCTTTGCTATGTCTCGGCAGACTACGGCCTGGCAAAATGGCACAATCCCTTATATTGGAATATGTATAAGTATTGCCTGTGCATGGAGGCCATTCCCGATTACAGCTTCTCCGTGGCGAAGATCATCAAATCCATCTTCGGCAAGAACAAAAAGGCCATCGCCCTCGACCTCGACAATACCCTTTGGGGCGGCGTGGTCGGTGACGACGGCGTGGACGGCATCGAGATCGGTCAGGAGACCGGCGTGGCGCAGTCCTATTATGAATTCCAGTCGTACCTGAAGCAGGTGAAGGGGACAGGCGTTCTGCTCACCGTCTGCTCCAAGAATGAGCATGATAATGCCATTGCAGGCCTGAACCACCCGGAGGGCGCATTAAAGCCCGATGACTTCATCGTCATTAAAGCCAACTGGGACCCGAAGGACAGAAACATCGTTCAGACCGCGCAGGAGCTTTCTATTTTCCCGGATGCCATCGTCTT
Organism: Clostridia bacterium; assembly: GCA_024404825.1. GTDB lineage: Bacteria > Bacillota > Clostridia > Oscillospirales > Oscillospiraceae > JAKSPM01. Next base: position 1,123 of record JAKSPM010000077.1, on the reverse strand, counting down.
TGCAGACGATAACCCCGCCGAGCGCGAGATCGTGCGGCGTCAGGTGCCGGGTGTCTCCGTGCCCGAGATGGACGCCGTGGAAAACTACATCCGCAACCTTGACCGCAGCGGGTTCTTCGAGGTCACGACCTTCTCCGCAGACGATCTCAAGCGGAATGAAATGTATCAGCAGAACATGGAGCGCGCCGCACAGATGGCTGCGTTCAGCGATTATTCCGAGTATTTGAAGAGCTTGGAGATGGAGGCCGTCATTGACGATTTCCTCCCGGTCTATATCGCAAGGATCACCCAGCTCACCAACAAGAGCAACCAGTTCAACGTCACCACCAAACGCTACACGCCGGACGAAATGCAGGCGGTGTTTGAAAGTGATAGCTATATCCGTCTTTACGGCAAGCTGATCGACAAATTCGGCGACAACGGCGTTGTGTCTGTCGTGATCGGCAAAAAAGACGGCGACACCTTAGACATGGACCTGTGGCTGATGAGCTGCCGCGTGCTCAAGCGCGATATGGAGCTTGCCATGCTGGATACCTTGGTTGAAAAATGCCGAAAAGCGGGAATCAAGACCATCCGCGGGCATTATTACCCCACCGCGAAAAATAAAATGGTGCGCGGGCTGTATGAATCCTTCGGCTTCACGATGCTGTCCGAGGATGAAGCAGGGAATACCTCGTGGACGCTTTGCGTTGAAGGCTATGAAAATCAAAACCATGTCATTTCGGTGCATGGGAACGAAGAATAAGGAGATTATATTATGGACGAAAGAGATATTTATGCGAGATTGAACCGCGTCTTCTGTGACGTATTCGATGATGATTCCATCCGTATCAGCCCCAGAACGACCGCCGATGATATCGAGGACTGGGACAGCTTAGCGCATATCTCCCTGATCGCCGCCGTTGAACGCACCTTCCGCGTGAAGTTCCGCATGGGCGAGATCAGCACGATGAAAAACGTCGGCGAAATGGTCGCCATTATCAAGGCGAGAGCATAAAGCCTCAAGGCAAGCGAATAAACAGAAGCAAACGGCGCTCCGGACTTTCCCGGAGCGCCGTTCTTTGCGGCAAACAGAAATTCAGCGCACCGTTTGAACGGCTCCCCTTGTCAGGGGAGCTGTCAC
>JAKSPM010000076.1 GCA_024404825.1 Clostridia bacterium | reverse complement strand
GGGCTCTATTGACGTCTGCCAGCGTGTCAAAAAATACTTTTTTGACACGCTGAAAAACTGCACCCCGCTTGCTCCAGGCGGGGTGCAGTTTCTGATCATTCGGATTGGATATTGCTTAAAAGCAGCGCGACGACCGATCGACGCAGTAGATTACAAAGGCGAAAGACATTGGGGAAGAAAAAGTGGATTTTAATTCGGATTTGAACTGTTTGAAGCGTTTTATGCAGACGCTTTTTGTTTATTATTTTCGTAAGACCGTGCCGCCCAGCAGGCCGGTCAGTTTTTCATTCGACACAGCTTTTATGCCGCCGACAAAGACCGTATCCATGCCGGAGGAAAATTGCTTTGGGTCAGAATAGGTCGCATTTTCGTGGACTTTCTCCAAGGAGAATACGTTGATGTCTGCATCTGCACCGACCTCAATCCTGCCTTTTGAGTGCAGGCCGAGGACATCTGCCGGAAGCTTTGTCATCCGGGCAATCGCTTCTTCAATAGACAGGATTTTTTCTTCCCGGACATACTTTTCAAGCACTCTTGTAAACGTGCCGTAAAGCCGCGGATGCGGCTGACCCTCTGTTGGGTAGGTGCTGTCGGAAATGACGTTGGCATAGGGCTTTCGGAGGATGTCCGCGATGTCATTTTCGCAAGTGATAAAGTCGATCATCGTGATCGCGCAATGTTCACCGGCAAGCATATCATAGCAGCAGTCAAAGGGGTCGATGCTCTTTAATTTTGCCGCGTCCGCGATACTCATTCCCTCATAGGGCTTATTCTCCGGCTGCGACAGGGTAGACATGAGAATGTTCTCCCAACCGACAAGCTGCGCAATATTATCAAAGTCTGTGCCTGTCTTGATCCGTTCAGTCAGCTCTGCGCGCTTCGCGGGGTCAAGCAGACGTCTTGTGACCGCTTCGATGCCGCCTGTCAAAAAGTCCGGCGGCAGAATGTGCATGAGCTGTGTCGAGCCCGCGGTATAGGGGTAGAGATCGCAGGATACATCCAAGCCCTCCGCTCTTGCCGCTTCAATGAGTTTGAGCGCCTGCGGGATTTTTTTGCCCCAGTTGCGCTTGCCCATCGCTTTCAGGTGGCTGATATGGACAGGGGTATGCAGTAGCCGGCAGACCTCGATCATCTCCGCAACTGCATCTGTGACCCGGTCGCCCTCCTCGCGCATATGTACCGTGATCGGCACGCCCGAATCTCTCAAGGGGGAAAGTGCGCGGATGAGTTCGTCTGTTTGGTAGAAGCACTCCGGCGCATAACCGAGACCGAGGGAAATGCCCAAAGCGCCGTCTTTTAACGCCTGTTCGATCTGCGCATGGATAGAAGCATAGTGCTCGTCCGCCAAACGCTCCACACCGTAACCCGCGCTGTTGGCGCGGAAAATGCCGTTGCCCGCGAGCATTCCGACATGGATGGGCAGGGGTCTTCTTGAAAGTGCATCCAAATACTCTCCGAGGGAATCGGTCGGCACTTCTTCCCCGATCACGCCAGTGATGGGTGCAAGATAATTTTTGATCTCCGCCTCGTGCGCCTTTTCGATCGGGGCAACGCTCAAGCCGCAGTTGCCGTTGACGATGGTGGTCAGGCCCTGCATCAGCTCCAGTTCGCCGAAGCCCTCACGGAATGCAGCAGCATCTGCATGGCGGTGAATATCCAAAAAGCCGGGAGTAACATACTTCCCTGACGCGTCCAGCCGTTCTTTTGCCTTTGCCTCGGACAGGTCGCCGATGGCGGCAATTTTTCCGTCTGCAATGCCGATATCTGCGCGGAAAGGCTTGCTGCCACTGCCGTCGATGACCATACCGCCGGAAATGATTGTATCAAAGCCCGCGCGATAGGCCTGCATGGCAAGGTGTTCTTTTTTCAGCTCGTCATATAGCTCCAAAGAATTCCAGTTTCGATTGTCCGGCGTCAACACAGCCTTGAGTGCGATCGGCGGAAGCTTATTCTGCCGGAGGGCATTGAGAAAGCTGTCCAGCTGTGAAGATGAAAAGGAAGCCAGCACCATCATTTCACTCGGAAGAGTGCCGCCCGTATATTGCAGGGAATTGCCCTCGGCCGCGCCTATAAAGCTGCCGATCGGCTGTAAATACTGCTCCGGTTTTACGAAAATGCACTTAATCTTATTCTTGATGCAAAGAAGACGGAGCTTTGCGCCCTTGCTGTCCTCTAAACGGTAACATAGCACGGTCGGCTGCATGATGACACTTCCTTTATTCGGATATTGTCATTATAGCGCATCCGGCGGCGAAAAGAAACAGCAAAATGCTTGATTTTCCTTGATTTTTCAGGTTTTTTCGCAAGTTATTTCTTGCAATTCACTGTGTTTTGTGATATATTTTATGCTTGTCGGGTAATCTATTTAAGAAAAAAGAAGGAACTTTTATGATACAGCAGGATAAAATCAGAAACATTGCGATCATCGCCCACGTTGACCACGGCAAGACGACCCTGGTCGATGAAATGCTGAAGCAGGGCGGTATTTACCGTGAAAATCAGGAGGTCGTTGACCGCGTCATGGACTCCGGCGACTTGGAGCGTGAGCGTGGCATCACGATTCTTGCAAAAAACACCTCCGTCCACTATAAAGACTATAAGATCAACATCGTCGACACCCCGGGTCACGCTGATTTCGGCGGCGAGGTAGAGCGCATCTTAAAGATGGTCAACGGCGTCATTTTATTGGTTGACGCTGCCGAAGGCCCCATGCCGCAGACCCGTTTCGTTCTGCAGAAGGCTTTGGAGCTCGGTCACAAGGTCATCGTTGTCGTCAACAAGATCGACCGTCCCGATGCACGCATTGAAGAGGTCATGGATGAGGTTCTGGAGCTTCTTCTCGACCTCAACGCAACCGATGAGCAGTTTGAGTCTCCCACCCTGTTCTGCTCTGCCCGTCAGGGCATCGCCTCCTACGGTCCCACCGAAATAGGCACCGACCTTTCTCCCCTGTTTGACACCATCGTGGACTATATTCCCGCACCCACCGGCGATCAGGAAGGCCCCGTGCAGGTGCTTGTCTCCTCGATCGACTACAACGAATATGTCGGCAGAATCGGTGTCGGCAGAGTCGAGCGCGGCACTATCCGTCAGAATCAGGAAATCCTCATCACCGACTACCACGATCCCGATCATATGGAAAAGGGCAAGGTCGTGGCACTCTATGTCTTTGACGGTCTGAACCGTACGCCCGTGACCGAGGCAGCCGCCGGCGAGATCGTTGCCTTCTCCGGCATCAGCGATCTGACCATCGGCCGCACCATCTGCGCGCCCGATGCTCCGGAGCCGCTTCCCTTTGTAAAGATCTCCGATCCGACCATTGAAATGACCTTCTCCGTCAATGACAGTCCCTTCGCAGGCCGCGAGGGCAAGTTCGTCACCTCCCGCAATCTGCGTGAGCGTTTAGAGCGCGAGCTTTTGAAGGATGTCTCCCTCCACGTGACCGAAGTCGGCATGGACGCATTCAATGTTGCAGGCCGCGGCGAAATGCATCTGTCCATTCTGATCGAAACGATGCGCCGTGAGGGCTATGAATTCCAGGTCTCCACGCCTCATGTTTTAACAAAGGTTATTGACGGAGTAAAATGTGAGCCTGTCGAGCGCATGGTGGCAGATGTTCCCGAGGAATCTATGGGTGCCGTTATCGAAAAAATCGGCAAGCGCAAGGGCGACCTTGTCTCCATGACACCTGTGGGCAGCCGCTACCGCCTGGAGTTCCTTGTTCCGTCCAGAGGCCTGTTCGGCTACCGCAATGAATTTTTGACGGACACCCGCGGCGAGGGCATTATGTCCTCCGTACTGGATTCCTATGCACCGCTGAAGGGCGAGATCGAGCGCCGCAAAACCGGAAGCCTTGTCGCCTTTGAAACCGGCGAGGCCTGTGCCTACGGCATCGGCGGCGTACAGGATCGCGGTTCTATGTTCATCACCCCCGGCACGCCTGTGTATGCCGGCATGATCGTCGGTGCCTGCAACCGCAACGAGGATATGGCAGTCAATGTCTGCAAGAAAAAGCAGCTTACCAATATGCGTGCCGCCGGTGCAGATGATGCTGTCCGTCTCGTACCGCCGAGAACGCTCTCTTTGGAGCAGAGCATGGAATATTTAGCAGATGACGAGCTGCTGGAGGTCACGCCCAAGAATCTCAGAATGCGCAAGCGTATCCTTGACCACTCCGAGCGTATGCGTCAGCTGATGAAGCAAAGAAACGCAAACGGTTAAAAAATATTGTGGCTGTCTCGTATTCGAGACAGCCACAGTTTTTTATTGTTCCTTAACCTTCTTCAGAGACGTCAATATCAATACCGAGCTCTCTGGGGAGGAATCTGGGGCAGACATTCTCAGAGGTTGTGATAACAGATGCGGCAAGGTATGCGCCGATCTCCACGGATTCGCGGAGCGTCTTGCCATAGGTCAGGCCGATGACCGTACCTGCACAGAAGGCATCGCCCGCGCCGGTGGTATCCTTGACCTTGACATTTCTTGCGTTGCACTCACCGTGATCTCCGTTCGCTGCTGCATAAACAGCACCCTTTGCACCCATTGTGACGATCATGGAAGGGATCTGCGCACGGGTAACGCGCTCACAAAGCGCCTCGCTCAATTCTTCCGGGGTGTGGTTGGAGAAGTCATCGGCAAAGAGGATGCCTGCCTCCAAGCGATTGCAGATGAAGCAGTCGAACTTCTGCAAAAAGTCACGGCGCTGCGCCGCAATGCTCATATTTGCAACGACGGCAAATACTTTTTTGTCATACTTCTCCGCGAGCTTCAAGGTCTTCTTGACAACATCCTTGTCGAGGTCGATCTCGATAACAACGGAATCGGCATTGGAAATGATCTCGTCGCCCTTTTCTTCCAAAAGATCCAGCAGCGGCAGCATATTCGGCCGTTGAGAAATGGAGCCGGCCAAATCGCCGTTATTATCAAACACGGCAAGGAAGGTACCCATACCGCCATCGACTGCCGGCATATAGTCGGTGTTGACCTTGTGATTTTTCAGCTTCTGAACAACATCCTCGCCGACGCCCGTATTTTCTACAAGGCTGACAAATGTGGGGCGAAGCTCAACATTTGCAATATCCTCTGCAACATTTCTACCGACACCGCCATGGAAATACTCAATTCTGCCGACATTGCGCCCATCCGGAACATAAATATCCTCGGGGAAGCCCTTGATGTCCACAAACACTGCACCGATTACAACGATTCCCATAATTCTGCCACCCTTCTTTTTTGTTACTATCAGTATACCATATTTTTCTTCTTTCGCCATATAAAAAAATAACTTTTTTTCGGAGCCTCTTTGTCGCACATTGAACAACGCTTTCATTGGTGGTATACTAAATACAAGAATTCCGGAGGTGACTTATGAAAAAAGTACTTTTGATCGGCACCGGCGGCACGATCGCCTCCGAGTTATCCGGCGAGGGGCTTATTCCCGTTCTGACGACCGGGCAGCTATTGTCTTACGTCCCGGAGATATCATCGCTTTGTGACGTCGATTGTATTCAACTTTTCTCTGTGGACAGCACCAATATAACCCCGCAGCACTGGCTTTTGCTTGTTCAGGCCATCCGCGAAGCGTATGACTGCTACGATGGTTTTGTGATTTGCCACGGTACGGACACGATGGCCTATACCGCCGCTGCACTCTCCTACCTGATCCAAGGCTCGCCGAAGCCAATAGTCCTGACCGGCGCGCAAAAGCCCATCGTCTTTGATTCCACGGATTCGAAAACGAATCTGCGCGACAGCTTCCTGTGCGCGACCTCATCTCTTTGCGGTGTGATGGTCGTCTTCAACGGAAAAGTCATTGCAGGCACCCGCGCGAAAAAGACACGCACCAAGAGCTTTGAGGCGTTTTCCAGCATCAACTATCCAGATCTCGCCCATTTGCAGGACGGGTATCTGATCGAATATATCCGCCTTGCCTGCTATGAAAAGCCCGTTTTCTATGATACACTCAATGACCGCGTTGGCCTAATGAAGCTGATCCCCGGCACGGAATCCGACCTTTTGGAGTACCATCTCGGAAGAAGCGACGCCCTGATTATCGAGAGCTTCGGTGTCGGTGGACTTCCCTCCTATCAGGATTCTGCCATGCAGAAACTGCTCCGAAAAGCCGTGGATTGCGGAAAAACCATTGTCCTAACCACGCAGGTCGAAAATGAAGGTAGCAACGTATCTGTCTATAACGTCGGCTTTCGGTTGAAGAGTGATTTGCGTCTTTTAGAGGGCTTTGACATGACGACAGAGGCACTTGTCGCCAAGCTGATGTGGATCCTTGGCCAGACAAAAGACCCAGGAAAAATCCGCAAGCTCTTCTATACCCCTGTCGACAATGATATGCTTGTAATCAAAGACTGTTAAAATAAATGCCGCTCTTTATAAGCGGCATTTATTGTCCATTTTATTGTACACAACAAGTGGTATTCTTTTTTCAGAAAGAAAAAGGAGGTATCACCCTATGAAAAATACGATTGAATTAACACCCTATCTACCCGAATGCACTTCTGCCAAGTCTCACGCTGTTTCCGATACCGTTTCCCGCGCGCTGATCTCCGGCGCGGAGGTTCTTGTCACGCTGCTGATCGGCGTCTGTTT
>JAKSPM010000075.1 GCA_024404825.1 Clostridia bacterium | reverse complement strand
TATCTTCTGCCAAAGGCGACAGTACAGGCGTCTTTGAAGTTTTTGTTGGTGCGCTGAATTTCTGCTTATACGCACAGGCGGGCGAGCGATGCTTGCCCCTACCGGTCCTAAAACCGCTAAATTTGTGCTTCTGATGAAAAGGTGATTTTATGCTTTCCTATTCTCATTGTGGGCTTTGTCCGCGCAAGTGCGGGGTTGACCGCACGGCAGGGCAGCTCGGTTATTGCAAAATGCCCGCTTCCCTGCGAGCGGCGCGTGCTGCGGCGCATTATTGGGAAGAGCCCGTGATTTCCGGCAGCTTCGGCAGCGGTGCGGTGTTCTTTTCCGGCTGCACGCTGCAATGCAAATTCTGCCAAAACAGTGATATCTCTTCAGGCGGCTTTGGCAAGCCCCTGACTTCAAATCAGCTTCGGCAGGTCTTTGAAGACCTCATTGATAACGGCGTACAGAACATCAACCTCGTGACCCCGACACATTTTCTGCCCGATATTCTCCCGGCGCTTACGCCAAAGCTTCCAGTGCCGGTCGTTTTTAATTGCGGCGGCTATGAACGGGTCGAGACCTTGCACGAATTAGAGGGCAAGGTAGATATTTATCTTCCCGACCTGAAATACGCAGATCCGCAACTGGCAAAACAGCTTTCGGGCGCGGCAGATTACTTCGAGGTCGCCAAAGCTGCCATTGTAGAGATGGTGCGGCAAACCGGCCCCTATGTGATACAGGACGATGAATTAAAACGCGGGGTCGTGATCCGGCATCTCGTTTTGCCCGGGAATGTCGGCAATTCCTTGGATGTTCTGAGCTGGATCGCCGATACCTTTCCGCCGCACACGGTGCTGGTCAGCCTGATGAGTCAGTATGTGCCGATGGGCGCAGCAAAAGAGATCTCACCCTTTGACCGCCGCGTGAGCGAGGAGGAATATGCGGCAGTGGAGAGCTGGATGGAGCTGTTAGGCCTGGAAGACGGCTTTACGCAGGATTTTTCAGCCGCGAGCAGCGAATATATCCCCCCGTTTGATTTGGAAGGGCTTGAAAAATATTAAAACAAATGTTTGCAATTCGGAATAGAGTGTGTTATAGTAGACGCAAGAATACTTGAGAGGTGGGCGACTATGGGGCGCACGACCACAAAGCGCGATGAAATACTGGCCTTTTTGCAGGACTTTCTGGCTGAAAACGGCTATGCACCCTCTGTCCGGGAAATTATGCAGGCGGTGGGCTTAAAATCCACGGCTTCCGTGCATTATCATCTCGATGCGCTGAATCGCAGCGGTCAAATCAATATGGACTCGAGTAAAAACCGTGCGATCTCCGTTTCCGGCAGTGTAAAAAAGCCCGGGCAGATCCCGGTCGTCGGCGTAGTTGCGGCAGGCTTGCCGATTCTTGCCGTGGAAAATATCGAGGGCTATTTGCCCTGGGATGGAGACGAAGACTGCTTTGCCCTGCGCGTCAAGGGCGATTCCATGCTGAACGCGGGAATTCTCCCGGGCGACAGGATCATCGTCCGCCCGCAGCAGACTGCCGACAACGGGGACATCGTTGTGGCTCTGTTAGAGGAAGAAGCAACGGTCAAGCGTTTGTTGAGAAAAGACGGCAAGGTTTGGCTCTTGCCGGAAAATCCGAATTATGCCCCGATCGACGGCACCAACGCCGCAATTTTAGGCAAGGTGCGCGGCGTCGTAAGGGAATACCGATAAATCGACTCTACGGAATATTTATTATATAATGTAAACAAAAAGAAGACGGTTGGCCGTCTTCTTTTTTTTCGCAGGACGGCTTAAAACATCGCGATAGACAAAAATTCAGGGCGTTGCTGCAAGGCGCAGCCGCCGTCAGGTGGATTGTTTCACGTGAAACAAAATATGTTTCGACAGAAAAACGTACGCGAGAGAAAACAACTTGCTCCGAGAAATGAATTTGGACTGATTATCATAGTGCTGCTGCGGAAAGAAAACATACAAACGCAGACAGAAATCAAAAGAAAGTATTGATAATCTTGAAATCTATGTTATAATACCGATGATGGAAAAGAATGTACGCCGTGCAATTTCCATATTTTGGAAGTTTGCAGGCTTTGGCGCAGCCCGGTTATCCTATGAAGCCGGAATCCATCCGCGGAACGGTCAAGACCGTTGCCCGGGGCAGAAACCCTGTGCGAAGCGCAAACGAAACAGAAAGAAGGAGAGCAGTCATGGGAAAAATCATCGCCGTTGTCAACCAGAAAGGCGGCGTCGGAAAAACCACCTCGTGCGTGAATCTTGCGGCCGCCCTCCGGCAAAAGGGCAAGCGGGTGCTTCTGTGTGACTTTGACCCGCAGGCCAATGCAACAAGCGGCTTCGGCGTTGAAAAGGGGAATAAGCCGACGATCTATGACGTGATCGTGGGACGCACCCCGGTGCTCTCGGCAATTTGCCATACGCCTTACGGCGATCTGCTGCCGGCCACCTCAAATCTTGCCGGCGCGGGGGTCGAGTTGATCTCTATGCCGAACCGTGAATTTCAGCTCAAAAAAATGTTGCAGCCTCTGCGCTGCTTATATGACTTCATTTTCATTGACTGCCCGCCGTCGTTGGAGCTTTTGACGCTCAACGGCATTTGCGCCGCCGACAGCATCCTGATTCCCGTGCAGTGCGAATATTACGCACTGGAGGGACTTTCTGACCTGATGGCGACCATGCGTGCGATCAAGCAGCGGCTCAACCCATTGATCTCCGTGTTCGGCGTGCTTCTGACGATGTACGACGGACGCACGAATTTTTCCAACCAGGTGGCACAGGAGGTACGGCGTCACTTCCCCGGCAAGGTCTATGCGACGGTCATTCCGCGCAACGTACGGCTTGCTGAAGCCCCGAGCCACGGGAAGCCTGTAATGAGCTATGACCGCTCGAGCCGCGGTGCGCAGGCCTATGAAGCGGTCGCCGATGAAATCTTACGAAAAGAGGGAATGACATGAGTACGGATAAAGGCCTCGGCAAGGGTCTCGGCGCACTGCTTGGAGATTTCTCCGAGCCTCTGGCGCAGGACACTGTTTCGACCGGTGCTCCGATGCTTCCGCTGTATCAGGTGGAGCCGAATCCCCTGCAGCCGCGAAAGGTTTTTGACGCATCCGAGCTGCAGGCACTGGCGGATTCCATTGTTGAGCACGGTATCATTCAGCCGCTGACCGTCCGGAAGCTGGAATCCGGCAGTTATCAGATCATCGCGGGCGAACGGCGCTGGCGAGCCGCAAGGCTTGCAGGACTGACCGAGGTTCCGGCGGTTATCATCGAAGCCGATGACCGCGAGACCATGGAACTTGCGCTGATCGAAAACCTGCAGCGGCAGGACTTAAATCCAATGGAAGAAGCCCTGGGTTACCAGTCTTTGATTAACGAATACGGGCTGACGCAGGAGCAGGCGGCCAGCCGTGTGGGCAAGTCCCGTCCGGCAGTTGCAAACAGCCTCAGGCTGCTGTCTCTTTGTCCCGAGGTGCAGGATCTTGTCTCCGAGGGAGCGATCTCCCCGGGTCACGCAAAGGCCGTTCTGATGCTCCGTGAGGACAAGCTGCAGATCTCCGCGGCGCAGAAAATTTCCGCTCTCGGGCTTTCCGTGCGGCAGGCGGAGAATATGTGCCGGACTCTGTCCCGAAAAAAGCGGGCGACGACCGATTATCAGCAGCTTCGTGTCAACTATATCGCGGAATGCGAAAAGGACCTTTCCCGCAAGCTCGGCCGCGGCGTGAAGATCGTCAACGGCAAGCGCAAGGGTCATTTTGAACTGGAATTTTACGGACCGGATGATTTGCAGCGCCTTTTGGAGGCATTGCAGGGCTTGAAGCTTCGGGAGGAACACCATGAGTAAAAAAAGCAAAGCCAGAAGCAGGGAAGAAAAGAATCCCGCACTCAGCGCAAAGCGCAGACGCGCAATGGTGCAGTATCTGGCGATCATGTTCTCGGTCGCGATCGTGCTTGTCGTGCTGTCGCTGTTCATCACGCTCCGCAATCAGAAAGCGACGATGAACGACCGGCTGAACGACCAGAAAAAGACCAGCCTCGGTCTGCGTGAGAACGCGGCGAAGCTGCAGCAGAAAAACAATGCCTATGAGCTGCTGACAAAGGCACAGCTTGACTACAACGCAGGCGATATGGATGCCTTTGTGGATGATTTTGAAGAACTGATGTCGATCTCCGATGCGCTGACCGACAACGGCGAAAAGCTCTATTTTGAGCTGATGGATGTATACAATGCAGAGGTGGGTGTAGAAACCACCGATGAGACGCAAACTGACTAAGAGGTGTTTTGAATGATCGACATTAAACGAATTAAAGAAAATCCCGATGCCGTCAAGGCAGGGCTTCGTGCAAAGGAGGTTGACTGCGATGAGGCAGTTGACCGTATTTTAGAGCTGGATGGCGCACGGCGTGAGCTGATCCAATCCACCGAAAGCAAAAAGGCAGAGCAGAACAAGGTCTCCAAGCAGATCCCGATCCTGAAGAAGAACGGCGAGGATGTGGCTCCCATTTTCAAGAAGATGGGCGAGCTCAAAGCCGAAATTGCAGAAAACGACGCAAAGCTTTCTGATGTGGAAGCAGAATACCGTACGCTCATGCTCTCTCTTCCGAACCTGCCCGATCCCGATCTTTGCCCCGGCGGCAAGGAAAACAACGAGCCGCTTCGCTATTTCGGCGAGCCGCATAAGTTTGATTTTGAGCCGAAGCACCATGTTGACCTCTGCACCGACTTAGGTCTCATTGACTATGAGCGCGGCACAAAGCTTGCCGGTACCGGCTTCTGGATCTACCGCGGCATGGGCGCGCGCCTAGAATGGGCGCTTCTCAACTACTTCATGGACTGCCACTTAGCCGACGGCTATGAAATGGTCATCCTGCCGCATATGCTGGAGTACCAGTGCGGTGAGACCGCAGGCCAGTTCCCGAAGTTTGCAGACGAGGTCTATAAGATCGAAAATCCGACCGACGAGCGGATGCACTTCATGCTCCCGACGGCAGAAACCGCCCTTGCTTCCCTGCACAGAAACGAAATTCTGAGCGAAAGCGACCTGCCCCACAAGCTCTTTGCCTATACGCCCTGCTTCCGCAGAGAGGCAGGCAGCCATCGCGCCGACGAGCGCGGCATGGTGCGCGGCCATCAGTTCAACAAAATCGAAATGTTCCAGTATTGCCTGCCCGAAAAGTCCGACGAAGCGTTTGACGAGTTAGTCGGCAAGGCAGAAGCACTGGTCCGCGACCTCGGCTTCCATTTCCGCACCGTGAAGCTGGCAGCAGGCGACTGCTCTGCATCCATGGCAAGAACCTACGATATCGAGATTCAGATTCCGTCCATGAACGGTTACAAGGAGGTCTCCTCCGTCTCCAACGCAAGAGACTACCAGGCACGCCGCGGCAACATCCGCTTCCGCAGAGAAGAAACGGGCAAGATCGAATTTGTCCATACGCTCAACGGCTCCGGCCTTGCCACCTCCCGTATCTTCCCGGCCATGGTCGAGCAGAATCAGCGGGCCGACGGCTCCATCGTCGTGCCGGAAGTGCTGCGCAAATATCTCGGCGGGCTGGAAATCATTACCAAATAAAGAACATCGTAGCGGAGCAACTTTGTGTGCTCCCCTACCGAATTTAATTTTTTCCTGTATTTTGGCGGCGCGTCCGCTTAAATAGAAATCTATAAAGGAGGAAACCCTCTATGGCAAAAAATAAAAAAGAAAAAAAGGGAATCGTAAAGGAATTTAAGGAATTCGCCCTGCAGGGCAACCTGTTCGATATGGCTGTCGGCGTTCTCATCGGCGGTGTCTTCAAGGATCTTGTGGCTTCCTTTACCGACAACATCATCATGCCCATCATCGGCATCTTCACCGGCGGTCTGGACTTTACCAAATGGAAGATCGCACTGCCTACGCTGTTCAAGAAGTATGATGAAGCGGGCAACCTGATCCGCCCCTACCTGACCTTCGGCAACTTCATCTCCTCGGTTATTACGTTCTTCATTCTCGCAATCGTCATTTTCCTGATGATTAAGGGCATGAATAAGCTGCGTGAAAACGCGAAGAAGAAGGCAGAAGAGGAAGCTGCAGCAGAAGAAGCAGCTCCCGCAGAGCCCTCCAACGAGGAAAAGCTCCTCACCGAGATCCGCGACCTGCTGGCAAAGAAGTAATCCTTTTTTCTTACATAAAAAACGACCGAGGCACCCGCCTTGGTCGTTTTTTGCGTTAAGCGCAGAAATGATTGTTTCGCGCGGTAGGGGCACTACCGCATATAAATGATTGTTTACCGCGCAGTCCCAAAGACTTCTCCTCGAGGAGAAGGTGGCGCGGCGAAGCCGTGACGGATGAGGTGGAGCCCTGCAATTACAGAAATCTTTATACACCTCATCAGTCAGCCTTTGGCTGACAGCTTCTCCTCAAGGAGAAGCCACTTCATGCGTTAAATTATTGTTTATGTGCCTGCGAAAATCCATTCAGAGCTTGTCCACCCTTGCTAAAGGGGGTGCCGAACGAAGTGAGGCGGGGGATTCAACAAGCATTAAAATAAAATACAGGATTTTCTTGTAATAAAAGCGGAATAATCCCCCGTCACGGCTTACGCCGTGCCACCCCCTTTAGCAAGGGGGACTGTGGAAGCAGTCGTGCGCTAAATTTGTGTTTAGCGCAGTAGGGGTGCAACTGCGTGTGCGCCCGTTACCG
>JAKSPM010000074.1 GCA_024404825.1 Clostridia bacterium | reverse complement strand
AAGCCATTGCAGAGCTTCTGCAATGGCTTTTAATTATTCATCTTTGGCAGCTTCCCGGGAAGCTGTTTTTTTCTTGCGGCTCGGCTTGATAAACCAGAAAAGCACAAGGATCTGCATCACGGCGCAGATGATAAGCAGTAGTACGAAGCCCTTTTTGAGTGTTCCCAGTGAGAGCACAAGCGAGGCGCCGATCGTCCACACAAGCACCGACACGGCAAGGCACCGGAGAATCTTCCCTGCCCACATCCGGGCATAGATCACGCACACGAGGCAGGATACGGCGGCCGCATACACAAACAGGATCCACGCATAACCCGCTAACAGTCCCGTGATTTTTGAGGCAACAAACAGGCAGGAAAACACAAGCCAGACGATCCCGACAGACAGCAGAACGACCATGATCCTGTGGAAGCCGTTTTTCGCTACCTTCTTCTGTTGCAGGTAGTCGTTGACGTTCAGGTGGTAAAGCTCTGCCATCCGCGCCAGCACCACCACATCGGGCGTGCTCTCTCCGCGCTCCCATTTGGAGACGGATTTATCGGAATAGCTGAGCTTTTCCGCCAAATCCTGCTGGGTGTCATGATTCCGTTTTCGATAATAGGCAATATTCTCCGCGATCGTTTTTCGGAGCTTTTCCTCATTGACAGCCATAGACCGATCCTTTCACTTCATGATGATGGCAAGAAACTGCACATCCTCCTGCGTCCGGTTGGCGATGCCGTGGGTATGGCCGCCGGTGCAGTACTCTGCGTCGCCCGCATGGAGAAGATAGTTTTCTCCGTCCTCTGTGACCTCTGCTTCGCCCTTGAGGATCACATAGGCCTCACCCTCGCTTTCATGCGGGTGAATGCCGATGGAGGTCTGAGGCGGCAGCGTGATAAGAGAAAACAGGGTCGTCTTATCGACCTCCGCCTGAGAGAAAATTTCTTTGGACAGATATGTGCCATCGCCGCCGCGTACTCTTGTACGCTCGGTCACGGGCTGTTCTTCATTATATTTAATCATCGTGTTTCCTCCTACTTCTCACCGCGCAGCTCAATGATGCGGTCACGCAGCACGGCTGCAACCTCGTATTCCATCATGCGGGCAGCTTCCTTCATCTGCTTTTCCAGACGAAGGATCTCGGTCTCGCGTTCCTTCTTTGTCATCTTGACACCGTTTGTGCGAATGTCCTTGTCAGGCATACCGGAAATCTCGATCAGGTCGCGAACATCCTTGATGACCGTCTTCGGAACGATGCCGTGCGCCTCATTGTAGGCCTGCTGCAAGGCGCGGCGGCGTTCGGTCTCCGAGATGGCCGAGCGCATGGCATCGGTGATCTTGTCGGCATACATGATAACATGGCCGCCTGCGTTTCTTGCGGCTCTGCCGATGGTCTGAATGAGGGAGGTCTCGCTTCGAAGGAAGCCCTCCTTGTCCGCGTCCAAAATAGCGATCAGGGAGACCTCGGGCAGGTCAAGACCCTCGCGCAGCAGATTGATGCCGATAAGCACATCAAACTTTTGAAGCCGCAGGTCGCGGATGATCTCCATACGCTCCATCGCGCCGATGTCCGAGTGCATATAGCGCACACGGATGCCGACATTTACGAGGTAGGCCGTCAGATCCTCCGCCATCTTTTTGGTCAGCGTCGTGACGAGGACGCGCTCATTCTTGGCGATCGTCGTGTTGATCTCCCCGATCAGATCGTCGATCTGCCCCTCGATGGGACGCACCGTGACCTCAGGATCAAGCAAACCCGTCGGACGGATGAGTTGTTCAACGACCTGCCCGGCACGTTCGCGCTCAAACTCAGCAGGCGTAGCAGAAACATAGATCCGCTGATGAAGCTTTTCTTCAAATTCCGGGAATTTGAGCGGGCGGTTATCATAGGCAGACGGCAGACGGAAGCCGTAATCGACAAGGCTCTGCTTGCGCGAACGGTCGCCGTTATACATGGCGCGTACCTGCGGCAGGGTCACATGGCTCTCATCGACAAAGAGCAGGAAATCCTTCGGGAAGTAGTCCAAAAGGGTCATCGGCGGCGTTCCCGGCTCTCTGCCGGAAATGATGCGCGAATAGTTCTCAATGCCGGTACAGAAGCCGATCTCCTGCAGCATTTCGATATCGAACATCGTACGCTGACGGATGCGCTGCGCCTCCAGGAGCTTGTCGTTGGCCTTGAACCACGCCTCGCGCTCCTCCATCTCTTGCTCAATTTTCAGAATCGCCCGCTGCATTTTATCGGGTGTTGTGACATAGTGGCTCGCCGGATAGATCGCTACATGGTTGATAACGCGCTCGGCAATTCCCGTCACGGCGTTGATCTCGCTGATCCGTTCGACCTCGTCGCCGAAAAACTCCACACGGATGGCTCTGCCCGACCAGTAGGCGGGGTAGATCTCCACGGTGTCCCCGCGGACACGGAAGACGTTTCGGGTAAAGTTGATGTCGTTTCGCTCGTAACGGATGGAGATCAGCTTTTTCATCAGCGTCTCTAAGGGATACTCCATCCCGGTACGCAGGGAAATGACCATGTTCTGATAGTCGATCGGGTCGCCCAAGCCGTAGATACAGGAGACGGAGGCTACCACGATCACGTCCCGGCGTTCAAACAGGCTGGAGGTCGCCGAATGGCGCAGGCGTTCGATCTCCGCATTGATTTCCGAGTCTTTTTCGATATAGGTGTCCGTGTGGGCGATGTATGCCTCGGGCTGATAGTAGTCGTAATAGGAAATAAAATATTCAACCGCGTTTTCCGGGAAGAATTCGCGGAACTCCGAGCAAAGCTGGGCGGCAAGGGTCTTATTGTGCGCCAGCACCAGGGTCGGACGGTTCATCTTTGCAATGACGTTCGCCATCGTGAAGGTCTTGCCGGAGCCGGTCACGCCCAAAAGCACCTGTTCGTCGATGCCTATTTTCAGGCCGTTTACCAGCTTTTCAATGGCCTCCGGCTGATCGCCTGTCGGCTGAAACGGTGCATGAAGTTGAAAATCCAAATTATATCACTTCCAAACCGGCAGATAGTTGCTCTGCTTCATTGAAATATAGTCGCCGTCGGCAACGATCACATGGTCAATCATCTGAATCCCGACCGCATCGAGTGCATTCTGCACCGCAGTCGTCGCATGGATATCCTCCTTCGACGGCAATGCCACGCCGGACGGATGATTGTGCGCCAGCACGACAGCCGTTGCATTGGCATCGAGTGCCGCAGCAACGATCTTGCGCACGGGAACATTGGCAGAGTTGACGCTTCCCTCACCGATCCGGCGGCAGGTGATTACTGCGCCCTTGGCATCGAGGGAAAGCAGATACACCTCCTCGTTCTGTTTGCCCTGAAAATACGGAATCAGGAATCTGCCGCATTCATCCAAGGTTTTCAGAGGGACGTCCGGGGTGCTTCTTTGGAGGATCTGCTTTCTTGCGCTCTCACGCAGAACGCAGATCATGATCGCTGCATTCGGCGTGATGCCCTCCACCTTCAGGAGTCTTTCATAAGGGACGTCCAGCACGTTGGCAAAGCTGCCGAAATGCTCCAGCAGCTGCCGCGCAATGGGCTTTGTATCCTTGCGCGGGATGGCAAAGGTCAGAAGCAGCTCCAGAGCTTTTACATCGTCAAACGTGTCCAGGCCGCTCTTCAAAAACTGCTCCTTGAGCCTTTGGCGGTGTCCCTGCCGCACCTGTATTTCTTTCTGTGTCATATATTCCTCACAAAACCCGTTTCAAGTATTGTCCGGTAAAGGATTCCTCGCACTCCGCGACCTGCTCCGGCGTGCCCTCGACAAGGATCCGCCCGCCGCCGTCGCCGCCCTCGGGGCCAAGGTCAATGAGATAATCGGCCGTTTTAATCACGTCCAGATTGTGCTCGATCACAAGCACGGTGTTGCCTGCCTCGACGAGCTTTTGCAGCACCTCGATCAGCTTGTGAACATCGTACATATGCAGGCCGGTTGTCGGCTCGTCCAGAATATAGATCGTTCTTCCGGTGGAAACCCTTGACAGCTCAGTCGCCAGCTTTACACGCTGTGCCTCGCCGCCGGAGAGGGTCGTGGACGACTGACCGAGCTTGATATAGCCAAGGCCGACCACGCAGAGCGTTTCCACCTTGCGGCGGAGCTTCGGCAGATTTTCAAAGAATACAAGTGCTTCATCCGCAGTCATATCCAACACGTCCGCGATGTTCTTTCCCTTGTAGGTGACTTCTAAGGTCTCGCGGTTATAACGTTTGCCGTGGCAGACCTCGCAGGGCACATAGACATCAGGCAAAAAGTGCATTTCGATCTTTACAAGGCCGTCACCGCAGCAGCTTTCACAGCGGCCGCCCTTGACATTGAACGAAAATCTGCCCGGGGCATAGCCGCGCAGCTTTGCATCCTGTGTGGAGGCAAACAGATCGCGGATGTCGTTGAAAAGGCCTGTATAGGTCGCGGGGTTGGAACGCGGCGTGCGTCCGATGGGACTTTGGTCAATATCGATAACCTTGTCTAAATTTTGGATGCCCTCAAAACGGTCATGGGCACCCGCACGAATCTTCGCATGGTTAAGGTCGCTCGCAAGCTTCTTGTTAATGATTTCATTGACGAGGCTCGATTTACCGGAGCCGGAAACGCCGGTCACGCAGGTAAAGGTGCCAAGCGGAATCGTCACATCAATGGATTGCAGATTGTTTTCCCGACAGCCGAAGACCTGCAAGGTTTTTCCGTTGCCCTGCCGTCTTTTGGAAGGGACGGGAATCTTCTTCACACCGGAAAGGTACTGGCCGGTATAAGAGCGCGGCTCCGCGATCAGATCATCGACCGTGCCGCAGGCCACAAGCTCGCCGCCGGAAATGCCCGCACCGGGGCCGATGTCTACTAAGTAGTCCGCTGCACGGATGGTGTCTTCGTCATGCTCTACAACAACGAGGGTGTTGCCGAGGTCGCGCAGATGGCGCAGGGTTTCCAGCAGCTTGTCGTTGTCTCTCTGATGCAGACCGATGGACGGCTCGTCTAAAATATACAGAACGCCCATGAGACTCGAGCCGATCTGCGTGGCAAGACGAATGCGCTGACTTTCGCCGCCGGAGAGCGTTGCCGCCGCGCGGGAAAGGGTCAGGTATTGCAGACCGACCGACTGCAAAAATTCAAGCCTTGCCTTGATTTCCTTGACGATCTGCTCCGCGATCACAGCTCTGCTGCCGTCCAGCTTGAGGTTTTGGACAAACTCCAGCTCCTTTGTAACAGAAAGGCGGCAGAAATCCGCGATGGAAAGGCTGCCGACCGTGACTGCGCGGGAGATGTCCGAAAGGCGGTCGCCGGAGCAGCAGGGGCAGGGCTTGGTCGCCATATATTCCTCCAATTCCTTGCGCATGGCATCGGACTGGGTCTCGCAGTAGCGGCGTTCGATGTTCGGGATAATGCCCTCGAAGGCCTGCTCTAAGGTGCCTCTGCCGTTGGCGCGCTCATAGTGGAGCTTGAGCTTTTCGCCCTTGGTGCCGTAGAGAATGGCATCCATGACGTCCTGCGGCAGATCCTTGATGGGGGTCATCAGGTTAAAATGATAGCGCAGGGAAAGTGCTTCAAAGTACATCCGGGAAATGGTGTCGGCGCGGATATTGCCCCAGCCGCTGGCCTGAATGCCGCCGTCATAGATGGATTTTGACGGGTCGGGGATCACAAGCTCCGGCGCGACCTTCAGCTGAAAGCCCAGACCACTGCATTCCGGGCAGGCGCCGTAGGGGTTATTGAACGAGAACATTCGCGGGGACAGCTCCGGCATGGAGATGCCGCAGTCCTCGCAGGCATAGTTCTGCGAATAGACGGTATCACTGTCATCATCCATGCGATGGATGATGCAAAGACCGTCCGACTGGCTCGCCGCCGTCTCGATGGAGTCGGTCAGACGACGGGCAATATTCTCACGCAGAACAAGACGGTCAACGACCAGCTCGATAAAGTGCTTTTTGTTTTTATCGAGCGTAATTTCTTCGGTCAGATCATACAGGCTGCCGTCGACACGTGCCTTGGAAAAGCCACTTTTTCTAGCGCCCTCGAACACCTTGACGTGCTCGCCCTTTTTGCCGCGGATAACAGGGGCAAGCACCATGAACTTTGTGCCGTCCTCCATCTCCATGACCTTGTCCACGATCTGGTCAATGCTCTGCCTCTGAATTTCCTTGCCGCATTTCGGGCAGTGCGGAATGCCGGCACGCGCCCACAAAAGGCGCAGATAGTCATAGATCTCCGTGACCGTGCCGACCGTGGAGCGCGGGTTTTTGGAGGTCGTCTTCTGATCGATGGAAATCGCGGGCGAAAGGCCCTCGATGTAGTCCACATCGGGCTTGTCCATCTGACCTAAGAATTGCCGTGCATAGGAAGAAAGGCTCTCGACATAGCGGCGCTGCCCCTCGGCATAGATGGTGTCAAACGCAAGGCTCGACTTGCCGGAGCCGGAAAGCCCTGTGAGCACCGTCAGCTTGTCGCGCGGAATTGTGACATCAATATTTTTGAGATTGTTCTCTCTTGCACCTTTGATAAAAATGGAGTTTCTCATAAGTTTTCCTTTTTCTTCTGCGGAATTGTCACTTTGTATCAATATATTATAACAGATATTTTCCCGCCCCACAACAGGAAATTGAACGGAAATTTTTCTTTTGCTATTGATGAACCGCAGTTGAGCGGTCTTGACCGTTCCGTGATTCCGGGCATTTCGGTGCGGTCAAGACCGCACCCTAC
>JAKSPM010000073.1 GCA_024404825.1 Clostridia bacterium | reverse complement strand
GCGGAATTTGCGCATCAAAATGCGCAAATTGTTCAACCAAGTTGCAGTGTAGTGAACATTTCAGCATGATTTTCATGCTGAAATCATGAAAACTCCGTTTTCAACAGCGGCATTCGCCGCTGTGTTCACGAAACTATAACTTTTTGAACGCGCGGCGTCAACCGCACCCGCAAAACAAAGTTTTGCGGAATTTGCGCAGTAATATGCGAAAATTGTTCAACCAAGTTGCAGTGTAGTGACCGTTTTCGCGTGATTTATCACGCGAAAACCTGAAAAGTCTCTTTTCGGATGCGGTATTTGCCGCACTGGTCGCGAAACTATGCTTCAAAAAAGACTTTTGCCAGGTTGCAAAGGGCTTTTTCGTCGCAGGCGGCCATGGTTTCTCTTGCCGAGTGCATGGCGAGCATCGGCACGCCGACGTCGATGGTACGCATCGTCATTCTGGCCGAGGCCATGGCACCGATGGTGCTGCCGCCGCGCAGGTCGGCGCGGTTCATAAATTTCTGATAGGGGATCTTCTTTGCCCGGCAAAGTCCCTCAACGATCGCCGTTCCTGCGGCATCGGTGGGGTAGCTCTGATTGAAATTCAGCTTCAGCACGACGCCGCGCCCTAAATACGGCTGACAGGTCGGGTCAGAAAGCTCCATGTGATTCGGATGAGCGGCATGGGCAACGTCGCACGAAAGAAGTGCGCCCTCCATGAGGGCGTTGAGATATTCCGTGCGTGATTTGCCGAGACATAGGGCGATCTTTTCCAGAACGGTGGTCAGCATGGCGGAATCCGCACCCTGCTTGGTATTCGAGCCGACCTCTTCATTATCATAGAGAACAGCCACGTTGATGCCCTTGCCCTTTGCGGAAACAAGACCCTTCAAGCAGGCATAGACGGAGGTGATATTGTCCAGCCGCGGTGCGGAAACGAAATCCGCCTCCAGACCGACAAGCTGTGCCGGATCGGTGTTATAAATGCACAGATCATAGGACAGAATATCCTCGGCTGAGACCTCAAGCGCCGAGGCGAGCATCTTCACGAAATAGCCGTCCTTTTCCCACTTGTCCCGGATGGTACGGCACAGCGGCAGAAGATCGACATTGGCCTTGAGCGCCACGCCCTTGTTGACCTCGCGATTCATGTGAATGGCAAGATTCGGGATCGTGAGGACGGGCTTATCAAAGGAAAAGCACCGTGTCTCGGGCTTGAGAGGATCCTTGGTACGCAGGGAAACGAGGCCCGCAATTCCGAGCGGACGATCCAGCCAGGTGGAGTAGATCGCGCCGCCGTAGGGCTCGATGTTCAGTTTTAGGCACCCGCCGGAAACAAGCTCCGGGTCGGGCTTGACGCGCAGGCACGGCCAGTCGGTATGGCCTGCCGCCAGACGGAACGAGAAGTCCTTGCCAACGGTAAAGGCGATGAGCGAGGTATCAAAAAACGGGACATAATATTTCCCGCCGACTGTCAGCTCCCATTCGCCGGAGGCGGAAAGCTCCGCAAAGCCGTGGCGGGTGAGATATTCACGGGCGGTTTTCACTGCATGCGCAGGGGAGACGCTCCGATCTAAAAACGAAAAAAATTCTTTCATAACGGTCCCTCCGAAAGTTTTTTTCATTGTAACACGGATTTTGACGATTCGCAACAAAACACGCCGTTTTTCAACACGGTTTTTGATGTTTTTCCGGGAAGTTTCCCGACTGTGCGGTTGACATCGCGCGTTCAAAAAGTTACAGTTTCGCGAACAAAGCGGCGAAGGCCGCGTCCGAAAACGGTGTTTTCGGAAATTTCAGCATGAATTTCATGCTGAAATGTTCACTACACTGCAACTTGGTTGAACAATTTGCGCATTTTACTGCGCAAATTCCGCAAAACTTTGTTTTGCGGGCGCGGTTGACACCGCGCGTTCAAAAAGTTATAATAACAGCAGAAATATCGGGCTAGAACTGAAAGGGGCGGCGGAAATGAAACAATTTCGTACTGTTTGTATAATCCTTGCACTTGTACTGATGATCGGCATGTTTGCCGTCGGATGCAAGAGGCCGGGTCAGAAATCGGAATATCTGGTTGCTGTTGAAAACTATTACGCGGCGATTTCCGACAATGATTTCACCAAGCTGCAAAAGGCGATACCGCCTCAGGCAATCGATGCCCTCGGGATGAACGAGACGGAGCTTTCGAGCAAAACGGCAAGCTATTCCGACATCTACGGCGGGAACTTTACCATTTCCATCAAGGAAAAGGGCAGCCGCCAGTTAGACAAAGCGCAGTGCAATGATCTGGCAGCTTACCTCCGCGGCGACTACGGCATCACCGAACCAATACAGGATGCCTATTTGGCAGAGTTTAAGCTCAAGGTCTCCGGCGAAAAGGGAAAGCAGGAAATCCTTGAAGCCTATGTCGTCTACAAGATCGGCGGGGAATGGTTCATGGATCTTTGGGCAGACGCCAATGTTGAAAGCATCCGCGCGATCTACGATGCCGACTAAAAACTCCTCCTGAAACACGCAAAAAAAGTACACGCTGCAAAATATGCAAGTGTCATGCGTATTTTGCAGCGTGTTTCCGTGTTTCTATGATTGTTAAACTCTGTTTTCAACAGCGGCTTTTGCCGATGTGTTCACGGAGCTACGAAAAGAGGCTCGTGTATGGCAAGAAAAAGCGGCGTATTGCTGCATATTACATCCCTGCCGTCGAAGTACGGTATCGGCACGCTCGGAAAAGAAGCCTATCGCTTTGCCGACTTTCTCCATGCTGCCGGGCAGCGCTGCTGGCAGCTGCTTCCCCTGGGGCAGACGAGCTACGGTGACAGCCCTTATCAGACCTTTTCCACCTACGCGGGCAATCCCTATATGATCGACCTGGAGCTGCTGCAAAAAGACGGCCTGCTTTTGGAGCAGGAGCTTGCGGCAACCGATTTCGGAGGGGAAGACGACCGCGTGGATTTCGGGCAGCTCTACCGTGTCCGCTATGACATCCTCTATAAGGCCTATACCCGCGGCTGGAAGCGGGATCGTGATGCCGTGCGGCGCTTTCAAAAAGAAAATCCCTGGCTCAAGGATTACGCCCTTTATATGGCAATCAAGCGCAGTCAGGGAATGCAAAGCTGGGAGCACTGGCCGGAACCCCTGCGCCGCCGCGAAAAAGAGGCATTAAAGGATGCCCGCGTGCGCCTGCGCGAGGACATTCGGTTCTTTACATATTTACAATTTCTGTTCTTCCGCCAGTGGAGGGCGCTCAAGGATCATGTGAATCAATTAGGGATCCAACTGATCGGCGATATCCCGATCTATGTCCCCTATGATTCGGCGGATGTCTGGGCAAATCCCGATCTGTTTCAGTTAGATGATGATCTGCTGCCGGCAAAGGTCGCAGGTGTTCCGCCCGATGCTTTTACCGCTGACGGTCAGCTTTGGGGCAACCCCTTGTATGACTGGCTGCAGCACCGCAAAACGCGCTATAAATGGTGGCTCGGCCGCATCCGTGCGTGCAAGGAGCTGGTGGACGTGGTGCGGATCGACCATTTCCGGGGCTTGGAAAGCTACTGGGCCGTTCCTTACGGGGAAACGACGGCGCGGGGCGGTGCTTGGGTCAAGGGGCCCGGCACGCACTTTGTCCGCGCGATCAAAAAGGCCTTCCCGGACTATCCCCTGATCGCGGAGGACTTAGGCTTTTTGACCCCTGCCGTGCGCAGACTTTTGAAATATTCCGGCTACCCCGGGATGAAGGTTTTGCAGTTCGCGTTTGATCCGCGGGAGGAAAGCGACTATCTGCCGCACCGCTACACGGAAAACTGCGTCTGCTACCCCGGAACGCACGACAACGAGACCCTGCGCCAGTGGATATCCTCCATTGAACGCAAAACCGCCCGCTTTGCGATGGACTATCTCGGCGTCGAGAAGAAAAAAGACCTGTTTGACGCGATTGTCCATGCCGGGATGCACAGCAAAGCTGACACCTTCATTGTTCCGATGCAGGATCTTCTGCACCTTGGGAAAGCGGCTCGGATGAATCTGCCGGGCACGTTATCCACCGACAACTGGAGCTGGAGGCTCAAAAAGAGACAAGTTACAAACCGTCTGGCAGGAAAGCTGCTTGCCCTTACGCAGGAAGCCGGCCGCGCCGGATAAGATAAAAACTGGAGAGAGATTATGAATTACGATTGCAACCGCATTGTCCAGTGGACAGAAGCACTGGTCAAATACAACCATGATGCGACCCTCACGAGCGCAACGCCGCAGCAGCTGCATGACGCCCTTGGTCAGGCCGTGATGATGGAGATCAACGACACCTGGACGAAGAGCCGTCAGATCCGCAACAAAAACCGCAAGGCCTTCTATTTTTCCGCAGAATACCTGATCGGCCGTCTGGTCTATTCCAACCTCTACAACCTCGGCATTTTGGACGAGCTCGACGAGGTCTTCCTGAAAAAGGGTGTCGATCTGTCTTGCTTAGAAGAGATTGAAGACGCAGCCCTCGGCAACGGCGGCCTCGGCAGACTTGCCGCCTGCTTTATGGACTCCGCCGCTTCGCAGGATCTTCCGCTGACCGGCTACGGTCTGCGCTATAAGTTCGGCCTGTTCAAGCAACGTTTTGATGAAGACGGCAACCAGAAGGAACTTGCCGACAACTGGACGCGCTTCGGCGATCCCTGGAGCTTCCGCCGCTATAATCACGCGGTCACGATCGAGTTTGCCGATCAGACCGTGCTTGCGGTTCCCTATGAAGTACCTGTCATCGGCTATGGCACCGACAACATCGGCACGCTTCGCCTGTGGCAGTGCGAGGCGGTCAATGAGCTTGACTTCGATGCCTTCAACGCGCAGGACTACGAAAAAGCCCTTGCCGCAAAGAACAAGGCCGAGGATATCACCCGCGTTCTGTATCCGAACGACTCCAACTATGAGGGCAAGCGCTTGCGCGTCAAGCAGCAGTATGTCATCTCCTCTGCATCCCTGCAGGACATCCTGCGCTCTTTCCGCAAGGAGCACGGTGACGATCTGCGAAAGCTGCCCGAAATGGTCGCAATCCAGCTCAACGACACCCATCCGGCAATGTCCATCCCCGAGCTGATCCGACTTCTGATGAAGGACGGCCTTTCCTTTGACGAGGCCTTTAACGTTGCTCGCCGTGTCTTCTCCTACACCAACCACACCGTCATGTCCGAGGCACTGGAAAAGTGGGATCTTGACCTGATGGCATCGGTCGTGCCGGAAATCGTCAACATTATCCGTATGATCGACGAAAAGTGCCGCGCAGAGCATCCCGAGCTTTTCATCATCCGCGACAATACCGCCCATATGGCAAACCTGTCGGTCTATGTTTCGTCCTATGTCAACGGCGTTGCACAGATCCACTCCGAAATTTTGAAGCGCGATCTGTTCCGCGACTGGTACAATGTCTACCCCGAGCGCTTCCAGAACAAGACCAACGGCATCACGCCCAGACGCTGGCTCGGCCTGTGCAACCCCGAGCTGACCGACCTTCTGGAAGACAAGGTCGGCGAGGGCTTCATTAAGGACCTTGATTGCCTGGCTTCTCTCAAGGAGCGCATGGACAGACGCCTGATCGACCGCTTCAACGGCACGAAGTATCTGAAAAAATTACAGCTCTCCGACTACATCCAGCAGCATGAGGGCGTTGACCTCGACCCGAACTTCATCTTCGATGTGCAGGTCAAGCGTCTGCACGAATATAAGCGCCAGCTGATGAACGCCATTTCCATCATGGACATCTACCTGTCCTTGAAGGACGGCAGCCTGCAGAACTTCACCCCGACCGCCTTTATCTTCGGCGCGAAGTCCGCACCCGGCTATCAGAGAGCAAAGGCCGTCATTCGCTACATCAACCGCATCGCAAACCTCATCAACAATGATCCCGCGGTCAACGATAAGCTGAAGGTCGTTTTCGTGCAGAACTACAACTGCTCCTACGCCGAGAAGATCATCCCGGCAGCCGATATTTCCGAGCAGATCTCGCCCGCAGGCACCGAAGCCTCCGGCACCGGCAACATGAAGCTGATGCTCAACGGCGCGGTCACCCTTGGCACGAGAGACGGCGCAAACATCGAGATCATGCAGGAGGCAGGGGAGGAGAACAACTACCCCTTCGGCGCTTCCGTGGAAGAGCTCGAATCCATCCGCGACTCCTATCGCAGCCGCGATATTTACGACAACAACTGGAAGCTGCGCCGCGCCATCGACACCTTAGTTGACGGCACCGTCCCCACCGACGACGAGCTGCGCGAGCTCCATACCGCCCTGCTTGACGGCGCAAGCTGGCACAAGGCAGACCACTATTACATCCTCAAGGACTATGACAGCTACATGGAAGCGAAGCTTCGCGCCAACCGCGAATACCGCGACCGCCGCAGCTTCGGCCGCAAGTGCCTGATGAATGTTGCCTCGGCAGGCAAATTCTCCTCCGACCGCACCATCCGTCAGTACGCCGACGAGATCTGGCACGTCAAGCCCGCGGAAAAAGAGTAATATGATTGTTGAAAGGGCGCCCTGCCGGGCGTCCTTTTGCATCAAAAGGGAATGATTAACTGAAATTTAACGTTCTTTTGAGATCGTAGGGGCAAGCATTGCTCGCCGGCTACATTTGTGCTTATCCCATAGGCGGGCGCACGATGCTCGCCCTTACGGATGCGGTGATAAACACAAATTTAGCGCACCGTTTGAACAGCTCCCCTTGTCAGGGGAGCTGTCACGCCATCGGCGTGACTGAGGGGTAGTAAAG
>JAKSPM010000072.1 GCA_024404825.1 Clostridia bacterium | reverse complement strand
TCCGTTTGGCAAAGGAAATGAAGACCGGCTCGATCCTCATCAACCTTTCCGGCCGCGGTGACAAGGACATGGATTATGTGCTGGAGCATTACGGGATCCGATAAATAAATAAAAAAACGTCATCCCGTCGGGATGACGTTTTTTATCATATCTTCGATTCGATATGTGCTGCGCGCGAGCGGGACGGTCAAGACCGTTCCCTACAGGTGCTTATTTGAAGAACTGTTCGTCCAGGACGAAGCCATTGACGCTGACCTCGGCAACCGGGGTCGCATATTCGTCTGTGACCGAGACCTGATAGAGCGTTGTGGAGCGCCCGCGCTTGACGCATTTGGCATAAGCAAGCAGAGTGCTTCCCTTCGCTGCCGACAGATAGGTTATATCGCAATGCAGCGAGATGACATTCCCCTGCTCCGACTGGCCATTGGCGGCAACCGCAGCAGCAAAATCGGCCAAGGTGAAAATCGCTCCGCCCATCGGCTTGCCCCGGGCGTTACTGTGAAGCTCCGTCAGCTCCATCCGGCAAACGGCCTCATCTTTCTCCGACGAGACGATCTCAATACCCGCTGCCTCAACGGCAAAGCGGTCGGCTGCAAAGGCGTTTCTGACTTCTTCTAATGTGCGCATGGTACATTCCTCACTTTCAGAAAAAGTATATTTGTTTTTTCATAAAAAAGCAACCGTTTCCGTGCTGAGTGCCTGTAAATTCGTGCTGTATTTTTCATTTTTCGGGCATACTAGGTTTGAAAAGGATGTGATGCCATGCAACAAAATCATCGTGGGAAGGCCGGGTTTGTGTTTTCCGAGCCGCCGACGATCACGGGTTATGCCGCCGTGGTCGGAAAAAAAGAAGCAGAAGGCCCGCTCGGAGGCTGGTTCGATATTGTTTCAAAGGACACACACTTCGGTCAGAGCTCGTGGGAAGCTGGCGAAAGTGAAATGCAGCGGCGTGCGCTTTCAAAAGCGGTGGAGAAGGCAGGCATGGGAGACAAAATGCCGCAGGCTGTTTTTTCGGGTGACCTGTTGAATCAGTGCATCGGCTCAAGCTTTGCCCTGAGCAATCGCGGTGTTCCGGTACTCGGCCTGTACGGTGCTTGCTCGACGATGGCAGAGGCTCTGCTGCTTGCGGCAATGACTGTTTCCTCCGGTGCCTGCGAAACTGCCGCGGCGCTGACCTCGTCTCATTTTGCTTCGGCAGAGCGGCAGTATCGCTTTCCCCTTGCTTACGGCGGCCAGCGCACGCCGACTGCGCAGTGGACGGTCACGGGAAGCGGCTGTGCCATCGTATGCGCAAACGGAAACGGGCCATATCTTCAAGGGGCAAGCGTCGGAACGATCGTGGACATGGGCATCAAGGATGCAAACAACATGGGTGCCGCCATGGCGCCCGCTGCCTATCAGACGATCCGTCAGCATTTTGAAGACTTCCGTACCGCACCGGAGGACTATGATCTGATCGTCACGGGCGATCTCGGCCTGCTCGGGAAGCAGATTCTTCTGGAGCTGTTTGACCGAGACGGCGTTGATCTGTCCTCGCGGTATGACGACTGCGGTGCGATGATTTTTGACACAAAGGGGCAGGATGTGCACATGGGCGGCTCCGGCTGCGGCTGCGGTGCGTCAGTGCTGTGCGGGCATCTGTTAAAGCGAATGGCCAACGGCTCGATCGGCAAACTGCTATTCTGCGGAACAGGTGCGATGCTCTCCCCTACCTCGACTCAGCAGGGAAAAAGTATTCCGGCAGTCTGCCACGCGGTCAGCATCACCGCAGAAAGGGGCGCTCCATGGACTATGTAAAAGCGTTTATCATCGGCGGGATCTTGTGCCTGATCGGGCAAATTCTGATCGACAAAACGAAGCTGACCCCTGCACGAATTCTGACGGGCTATGTGGTATGCGGGGTGATTTTAGGCGCAATCGGCCTGTATCAGTATCTTGTGGATTTCGCCGGTGCCGGAGCGACGGTACCCCTGACAGGCTTCGGCTTCAACCTTGCAAAGGGTGTGAAGCAGGCCGTTCAAAAAGATGGCTGGATCGGCATTTTCACGGGCGGGTTAACTGCCTCCGCAGGCGGGATCGCAGCAGCGGTTTTCTTTGCGCTGTTAGCCGCGACGATTTTCAAGCCGAAGGATAAGTAAAATATTGAAGGCTGCCGCAGGCGCGGCAGCCTTCAACTGTTATTTCGTTTTGTCGTGATGACGGCGGGATTTCTTGCGGGTCTCGGCGGCCTTTTGGTAGCTCTCGGCTGCCTCGGAAGCACCCTCGTAGATAAGCCTGCTGACGCGGAGCGTTCCGTCTGCCTCCGGGGCAAGCCGGATGCGAAGCAGATACTCGCCGTGGACAGGGCATTTTGCCATCGTCATATAGCGTCTGCCCGGCTGGGAGAACCATTTGCCGCTCTGCATCGGTGCGCCGCACTCGGGGCAAAGATTTTCTCTGCCGCCCATGTCAACGATCGCCTGGCGCTTATCGCCGTAGCCGTGATAGACCTTGCGGCTGACACAACCCGGAAGCTCGGCACCGTGGAAACCGTCCTCGTGGGATTTTAACGATGTGCCGTATTCCTGCATCCCGCGGACAAGGTCGAGCTTTTCGCAGATGAGTGCGGTATGGTAAGCATCGGCAAGGGCATCGTGTGCAGGGCGGGTCGCCTCGATATCAAACATCTCCATGGCAGTTTTGAGCGCCTTCTGAGCACTGCCGCTGCCGGTCTGGGCATTGAACATCATCTGTGCATTATACCATCTGCCGACCCACTGCGGATCCATTCCGTGCAGCAGGATATTTTCCTGCAAAATGTTGATGTCGTCAAAGCCCCAGGTCAGGAAGACGCAGTCCTCTCCGCACCACTGGCGGAACTTTGCTGCGGCCTCGGCAAAGCCGACGCCCTCTTCGCGCAGCTTGGCATCCTTGAGGCCGGTGAGCTTACTCACGCGGCTGTTAAGCCGGCGGTAGTACTTCGGGCGGATCAGTATTTGAAATTCATCCTGCACGGATTGATCGGCAAGCATCCTCACCGCACCGATCTGAATAATCTCTCCGTGGATGGTCA
Source organism: Clostridia bacterium (assembly GCA_024404825.1). Lineage (GTDB taxonomy): Bacteria > Bacillota > Clostridia > Oscillospirales > Oscillospiraceae > JAKSPM01. The sequence continues at coordinate 3,851 of JAKSPM010000072.1, read as the reverse complement.
CCGGCAAAACCTTTTTCGACGACGGGGAGCCCGGCCACGGCTGATTCCATTCCAGATCCAGAACTATATACTGCATGTCTCCGCTCCTTCGATGTTTCTTTGCTTATCATACCACGCAATCCGGAGCTGTGCAATCCTCTTTCGTGTCACAGGGGAAATTTTTTCTACATACAATGACACAAGGAGGTACTGCTATGCCCTATCTTTTTTTTCGATGCGAACGCGGCATTGAGCCCATCCGGGTGCCGCTTACACGTTATCTTTCTCTGTCCGGTGTCAATCTCCGTGATCGCTTTGCCCCGCGTCCGGATGCGGTCGGGCTGATACTGACGAAGGGGTCTCCCGCTGTCCGATATCGCCCGGCAAATGCTCGCTTTGCCCGCTGTCTTTTCTTCTCCGTGCGCTGTCTGTTCCCGAAGGCCACCCTCTGCCGGGGCGGGAATCTCCCGCTGTTTCCCGTGCCGACAGTGTTTGTCTCTTTGCCGGATTTGCCGGAGGATGCCGGCGCGCGGATCCTTACAAACGCGGTACAGCAATATTTTGCACTGCCTGCCCTGCTTGATCGTCCCGAGATCCCAATAAGGCTCGGCGGACAAACGGCGCATTTGCACACGCTCGCGGACGAACGATCAAGGGTCTTGCAGGTTCTCAGCGCAGACTCGCCTGTGACGCTGATCGGAACATTCGATGCCTGGAGCATCATCCGCGCACAGGAAGAGCTCGGCTTCTGCCGCACAGAGGATTTGCAGTTGTATTAAAAAACAGTATGAAAATGCCGCAAACTGTGCTATGATAAAAAAAACGCACAAGGAGAGATACAATGCTGAAAATTACAAACAGTCCCGTCGTGTACCGCGACGGAGGATTTTTGGATGCGACTCCCGTACAGGCGAACGACGGCCGCAAAAACACGATGTCCTACCCGATTTTCCGGGCACATAACACCGTAGACAGCATGGATTCGTTAAAGCTGCGCTTTGACGCCATGGCCTCCCATGACATTACTTATGTCGGCATCATTCAGACGGCGCGTGCCTCGGGTCTCGATGCCTTCCCGCTGCCCTATGTGCTGACGAACTGCCACAATTCCCTGTGCGCCGTCGGCGGCACGATCAACGAGGATGACCATCTGTTCGGTCTGTCTGCCGCTAAGAAATACGGCGGTGAATTCGTGCCCGCACATCAGGCAGTCATCCACAGCTATATGCGTGAGATGTATGCCGGCTGCGGCAAAATGATCCTCGGCTCGGACTCCCACACCCGCTACGGCGCCTACGGCACGATGGCCATCGGTGAGGGCGGCCCCGAGCTTGTAAAGCAGCTGCTCAAAAAAACCTATGATATCGCCTATCCGCGTACCGTTGCGGTGTATCTGACCGGCAAGCCGAAGGCCGGCGTCGGCCCGCACGACGTGGCGATTGCGCTCATCGGTGCGACCTTCTCCAAGGGCATCGTGAAAAACAGCGTGATGGAGTTCTTCGGCCCCGGCGTTTGTAATCTTGCCATCGACTACCGCAGCGGCATTGACGTCATGACCACGGAAACAAGCTGCCTTACCTCCGTCTGGCAGACCGATGAGACCGTGCATGAGGCACTCGCCGCCCACGGAAGAAGCGACGCCTACTTCCCGATGGCGCCGGAAAGCGGCGCATATTATGATGCACTGATTGAGATCGACCTTTCCTCTGTGGAGCCGATGATCGCCCTGCCCTTCCATCCGAGCAATGCTTTTTCCATCCGCGAATTCAACGAGAACGCCGCAGATATTCTGCGTGCCGTTGACCGTGACACGATGGAAAAATTAGAGCTGAAGAAAGAGCCGGAATCGCTTGTGAAAAAAATTCGCAACGGCAAATTCTACTGCGATCAGGGCGTGATCGCGGGTTGCTCAGGCGGCACCTATCAGAACTTAGCCAAGGCGGCGGAAATTCTGAACGGGAAGCCCATCGGCGCGGATGCCTTCTGGCTGTCCTGCTACCCGATGAGCCAGCCCGTCATGCTGGAGTTGCTGCGCAAGGGCTATTTGGAAAAGCTGATGGCCTCGGGTGCTTCCATCCGAAGCGCATTCTGCGGCCCGTGCTTCGGTGCAGGCGATGTGCCGGCAAACGGCGGCTTCTCCATCCGTCACTCCACGAGGAACTTCCCCAACCGTGAAGGCTCCAAGCCCGCAAACGGACAGATCAGCTATGTGGCACTGATGGACGCGCGTTCCATCGCCGCGACCGCATTAAACGGCGGCGCCCTGACCTCGGCGGCAGACCTTGCCGAGATCGCCGAAGAGCCTGCAAAAACGGAATACTTCTTCAACGCCTCGCCCTACTCCCGCGTCTACCACGGCGTCGGCAAGCCTGACCCCGAACAGCCGCTCGTCTTTGGCCCGAACATTGCCGACTGGCCCGAACAGATCGCGCTGCCGGATAACCTCGCCATTGAGATCGCGTCGGCAATTTACGATCCCGTAACCACGACCGATGAGCTGATCCCTTCGGGTGAGACCTCCTCCTATCGCAGCAATCCGCTGAAGCTTTCCGAGTTCGCATTGAGCCGGAAGGATCCAAATTATGTAAACCGTGCAAAGGCAGTCAAGGCGCTGGAGATCAAGCGGCGCAATGATCCGTCTGACCCTGAAGTGCAAGCATTCCTCGATGGCATGGACGCAGGTGTGACCGGCATCGGCAGCGCCGTGATGTCGATCCGTCCCGGTGACGGCTCCGCCCGTGAACAGGCGGCTTCTTGCCAAAGAGTGCTTGGCGGCGTTGCAAACCTCTGCGAAGACTTCGCCACAAAGCGCTACCGCAGCAATGTGATCAACTGGGGTATGCTGCCATTTACGGTAAATAATATCGCAGAGTTGAACATCCATCCGGGTGACAAGGTGCTGATCCCCGGCATCCGCAAGGCACTGTTAGACGGTGCAGATTCGGTTGAAGCAACGCTTGTACAAAATGGTGTGTCTAAGCCCATCACCCTGAAGCTGGAAAAGCTTGCAAAGGAAGACCGCGAAATTATCCTGTCCGGCTGCCTGATCAACTTCTATTCGGCAAAATAAGATACAAAATCACAAAGCTCTCGTTCCGGCAGGAACGAGAGCTTTCAGCGTGTCAAAAAAGTATTTTTTGACACGCTGGCAGACGTCAATAGAGCCCGAAAGACAAGCAGCTCTCACTCGTAGGCGTACATAGGTACGGTAGAGTGAGAGCTGCGCAGTAAGTCAAAATCCTTGCGAAGCAAGCCTTTCCGGGCACGGATGTTTTATAAATGATATGATTTCCGGCAAACTGTATTCGGAGCAAGAGCCCCGTTCCGTATCTTGATTTTGACGGTTTCGGGGTTTATTGACAGTCTGAAAGCTCTCGTTCCGGCAGGAACGAGAGCTTTTGCGTATAAACAGAACTTTATCGTCTTTTTGAGCCGTAGGGCGCAGCATCCGGGATAGCGCCGAAAGAAGCGGTTCAATATACGATAGGGACGGATTGCCACGCCGTCTGCGACGGCTCGCAATGACACCTCATCAGTCAGCCTTCGGCTGACAGCTTCTCCTCAAGGAAAAGACTTTGCTGCGATAAACACTAATTTTTCGTTTTTTGCGGAACAGTCATGACCATTTCCTATGGTTGCATTGCGTTGGGTTCATTCTTGGCGGGCGCACACTAAAGCAGCGCACCTACCATTTTTTTTGGATTTTTTCGGTTTGATTTCTGTTTCATAAAATCGTTTCGCTTCGGAAATACTAAACACGGACGCACGAGCATCCGTATTATTTCTAAAGGAGATTAACCATGGAAAACAAGAACCAGAACCAGAATAACAACCAGAATCAGAACAACAATCAGAACCAGAACAACAACCAG
>JAKSPM010000071.1 GCA_024404825.1 Clostridia bacterium | reverse complement strand
GACCCTGCGTGATATCGTCACCTGCGACACCGCCGGAGTGGAAGGTACGCATGGTAAGCTGTGTGCCGGGTTCGCCGATGGACTGTGCAGCGATGATACCGACTGCTTCGCCCGGATCGACCAGCTTGGAGGTTGCTAAGTTCTTGCCGTAGCACTTTGCGCACACGCCGACCTTGGCGCGGCAGCCGAGCACGGTGCGGCAGTAAACTCTGTGGATGCCGTGTGCTTCGAAGCGGTCAGCATCCTCGGGCTGCATCATCACATCGCAGGACTGAAGCAACTCGCCGGTTTCGGGATCATGGAGGTCTTCGACCAGGAAGCGGCCGTCGATGCGCTGTGCAAAGGGTTCGATGACCTGTCCTTTTTCGGAGTAAGCAGCCAGCCAGATACCGTTCTTGGTATTGCAGTCCTGCTCACGGATGATGACTTCCTGCGAAACGTCGACCAGACGACGGGTCAGATAACCGGAGTCGGCAGTACGAAGAGCCGTATCGGTCAAGCCCTTTCGAGCGCCTCTGGAGGAGATGAAGTATTCCAGAGCGGACAGACCTTCACGGAAGTTTGCCTTGATCGGGATCTCGATGGTACGGCCACTGGTGTCTGCCATCAGGCCACGCATACCGGCCAGCTGACGGATCTGGTTCATGGAACCACGGGCGCCGGAGTCTGCCATCATGTAGATGGGGTTGTAACGGTCAAGGTTTTCCTGCAGGGCGCTCGTGACGTCCTTGATGGTCTGCTCCCACTGGGCAACGGTCAGGCGGTAGCGTTCATCGTTGGTGATGAAGCCGCGCTTATACTGACGGTCGATCTTTACGACCTCGTCCTCTGCCTCGTGGATCAGTGCATACTTCTTCTCCGGGATGTCCATATCGGCAATGGAGACGGTGATGGCACTGAGGGTGGAATATTTGTAACCGAGTGCCTTGACGCGGTCAAGCATTTCGGTTGCGATGGTAAAGCCGTTCTTGCGGATGCAGCGATCGATGATATTGCCGAGCTGCTTCTTGCCGACGAGGAAGCTTACTTCCAGGTCAAACAGCTTGTCGGGGTTGCTTCTGTCAACGAAGCCGAGGTTCTGCGGGATCGGCTCATTGAAGATCAGGCGGCCAACGGTGGCGTCGATGATCTTATACTGCATTTCGCCGTCGATCATCTTGCCGTAGCGGACACGGATCGGCGCATGGATGCCGATGGCGTGATCAGTGTAAGCGGCAATGGCTTCATCGACGCTGGAATAGTTGTGCAGAGGCTTGAAAGTTGCCTGCTTTTTGCCTTCCTTTGCAGCCTTTTCGTTTTCCGCGACAAAGAGGTCAGCGTCAACGATCGTCTGTGCGGGAAGCTCGGTCTCACCGGGATCGTCGCAGAAGACCTCTTCTGCACCTTTTTCTGCCTTGCCCATGCGGACGAGGGTCAGATAATAGGTACCGAGGATCATATCCTGCGTCGGAACGGTGACGGGCTTGCCGTCCTGCGGACGGAGCAGGTTGTTTGCAGAGAGCATCAGCATTCTGGCCTCTGCCTGTGCCTCTGCGGACAGAGGAACATGGATTGCCATCTGGTCGCCGTCGAAGTCGGCGTTGAATGCGGTACAGCAGAGCGGATGCAGCTTGATTGCACGGCCTTCAACTAAAACAGGCTCAAAGGCCTGGATGCCGAGACGGTGCAGGGTCGGTGCACGGTTGAGCATGACAGGGCGATCCTTGATGATGTCCTCGAGGGCATCCCAAACCTCGGTCTTGCCCTTGTCGATCATCTTCTTGGCAGACTTGATGTTGTTTGCCAGGCCGTCCTCGACGAGCTTCTTCATCACGAACGGGCGGAACAGCTCGATCGCCATTTCCTTCGGCACGCCGCACTGATAAAGCTTGAGTTCCGGGCCGACAACGATAACGGAACGGCCGGAGTAGTCAACACGCTTGCCGAGCAGGTTCTGACGGAAACGGCCCTGCTTGCCCTTGAGCATATCGGACAGGGACTTGAGGGCGCGGTTGTTTGCACCGGTGACGGCACGGCCGCGGCGGCCATTGTCGATCAGGGCGTCAACTGCTTCCTGCAGCATACGCTTCTCGTTGCGAATAATAATATCCGGCGCGGAGAGCTGAATGAGTCTCTTTAAGCGGTTGTTACGGTTGATGACGCGGCGATAGAGGTCATTGAGGTCGGAGGTAGCAAATCTGCCGCCATCGAGCTGGACCATCGGGCGAATTTCGGGCGGGATGACGGGAAGCACATCCATGACCATCCAGGAAGGATCATTGCCGGACATACGGAACGCCTCAACGACCTCCAAACGCTTGATGATACGCAGCTTCTTCTGACCGGAGGCATTGTGCATCTCGGTGCGCAGATTCTCGGACAGAGTATCTAAGCCGCGGAAGGTCATCTCGTTGATGGTCTCATTGAGCTCCTGCAGGCGGTCATACTCTTCATCGGTGAGAATCAAGCCGCGTTCCTTGAGCTCGGAGCGCTTTGCGTCCAGCGCGTGCTTTTCTTCCATGAGGGCGATCTTTTCTCTGGACTCATCTTCGTCCAGACCGACGGTCGCAAGCAGCTTCTTGACAGCCTCTGCGCCCATGCCGGCGTCGAAATCGTCTTCATACTTTTCGCGCATATCGCGGTATTCTTTTTCGCTGAGGATCTGATTCTTTTCCAGAGGGGAATCACCGGGATCGGTGACGATATAGGAAGCAAAATACAGAACCTTTTCCAGAATTCTCGGGCTGATGTCGAGAAGCAGGCCCATTCTGGAGGGGATACCCTTGAAGTACCAAATGTGGCTGCAGGGAGCAGCAAGCTCAATGTGACCCATACGTTCACGGCGAACCTTGCTCTTGGTGACCTCGACGCCGCAGCGGTCGCAGATCTTGCCCTTGTAGCGGATCTTCTTATACTTGCCGCAATGGCATTCCCAGTCCTTGGTCGGCCCGAAAATGCGTTCGCAGAACAGACCGTCGCGTTCCGGTTTCAGGGTGCGGTAGTTGATGGTCTCGGGCTTTCTGACTTCGCCGTAGGACCAGTCGCGAATAATGTCGGGCGAAGCAATACCGATTTTAATTGCATCAAAAATTTCGTTTGCCATCGTATTACTCCTCCTTCTTATTCTTCATCCTCGGCAAAATCGCCGAAGTCGCTGTCTTCGTCCTCGCCGCCGGCAACGATCTGTGCCAGTGCGCTCAGGCCGTCGGTTTCGCTGTCGGGGTCGATGTCAAAGCCGCTGGAGAGGACTTCCTCTTCATCGGTGACATAGTTTTCCTTACCGGCAGTGTAGATGGTATCGTCTTCGTCATCCTCACGCAGCTCGATCTCGTTGCCGTCCTTGTCCTGGATCTTGATGTCCAGACACAGGGACTGCAGTTCCTTGACCAGAACCTTAAACGATTCGGGCACGCCGGGATTGGGAACGTTGTGACCCTTGACGATTGCTTCGTAGGTCTTGACACGTCCGGTCACATCGTCGGACTTGACGGTCAGGATCTCCTGCAGGGTGTAGGCTGCGCCGTAAGCTTCCAGCGCCCAAACTTCCATTTCGCCGAAACGCTGGCCGCCGAACTGTGCCTTGCCGCCCAAAGGCTGCTGGGTAACGAGGCTGTACGGGCCGGTGGAACGGGCATGGATCTTGTCATCAACAAGATGGTGCAGCTTGAGGTAGTAGGGATAGCCGACGGTAACACGCTGATCGAACGGTTCACCGGTACGGCCATCATAAAGGATGGTCTTGCCGTCTTCTGCGACGCCTGCAAGCTTGAGGGTATCGCGGATATCCTTCTCGTTTGCACCGTCGAAGATCGGGGTTGCGACCTTCCAGCCGAGGGTGTGTGCTGCGTAGCCGAGATGGACTTCCAGCACCTGACCGATGTTCATACGGGACGGGACGCCGAGCGGATTCAAAACGATATCCAGCGGGGTGCCGTCGGGCAGGAAGGGCATATCCTCGGAGGGCAGTACACGGGAGACGACGCCCTTGTTGCCGTGGCGGCCTGCCATCTTATCGCCGACGGAGATCTTACGCTTCTGGGCGATATAGACGCGGACGACCTTGTTGACACCGGGAGGCAGCTCGTCGCCGTTTTCGCGGGTGAATTCCTTGACATCCACGATGATACCTGCCTCGCCGTGCGGGACCTTGAGGGAGGAATCACGGACTTCTCTTGCCTTTTCGCCGAAGATGGCGCGCAGCAGGCGCTCTTCTGCGGTCAGCTCGGTCTCGCCCTTCGGGGTGACCTTACCGACAAGGTAGTCGCCGGAGGTGACCTCGGCGCCGACGCGGATGATGCCGTTTTCATCCAAGTCCTTCAGCGTATCTTCGCCGACATTGGGGATGTCACGGGTGATCTCTTCGGGCCCGAGCTTGGTGTCACGGGATTCGGTTTCGTATTCTTCGATGTGGATGGAGGTGAAGACATCCTCACGGACAAGACGTTCGTTCAGGAGGATGGCGTCCTCGTAGTTATAACCTTCCCAGGTCATGAAGCCGATCAGCACGTTCTTGCCGAGGGCGATTTCGCCGCCGGAGCAAGCCGGGCCGTCTGCAATGATCTGATTGGGCTTGACACGCTCGCCGACGTCCACGATGGGTCTCTGGTTAATGCAGGTACCCTGGTTGGAGCGGGCAAACTTGGTCAGTGCGTAATCTCTGACATCACCGGCAACACCTTCGGGGTTCTCATCGGCATCATAGCGGATGGTGATGTTGGTTGCGGAGACCTTGGTGACAACGCCGTTGCCCTCGGACTTGAGGCAGACCTCGGAGTCCAGGGCGCACTTTTCTTCGATGCCGGTTGCGACGATCGGAGACTCGGTGACCATGAGGGGCACAGCCTGTCTCTGCATATTTGCACCCATGAGGGCACGGTTTGCGTCATCGTTCTGCAGGAAGGGGATGAATGCCGTTGCGATGGAGGTCATCATCTTCGGGGAGACATCGATGTAGTCGATACGCTCACGGTCAACGGAGATGATCTCGTTGCGGTGACGGCAGGTACAGCGCTTGTTGACAAGGCAGCCCTCTTCGTCAACAGGCTCCTTTGCCTGTGCAACATAGAAGTCGTCTTCCTCGTCCGCGGTCATGTAGCGGATCTCGTCCGTGACCTTGGAGGTGACATACTTGCCGTTTTCGTCATAGATTTTCTCTAAGCGGCGGAACGGCGCTTCGATGAAGCCGTACTCGTTGACAACTGCAAACGAGGACAGGTAGTTGATCAGGCCGATGTTCGGGCCTTCAGGGGTCTCAATGGGGCACATACGGCCATAGTGGCTGTAGTGGACGTCTCGGACATCGAAGGAGGCTCTTTCTCTGGACAGACCGCCGGGGCCGAGTGCCGACAGACGGCGCTTATGGGTCAGCTCTGCCAACGGGTTGTTCTGATCCATGAACTGCGACAGCGGGGAGGATCCGAAGAACTCGTTGATGACTGCGGTGACAGGACGGATGTTGATCAGGCTCTGCGGCGTGACAGCGTCCATATCCTGCACAGTCATACGCTCACGGATGACACGCTCCAAGCGGGTGAAGCCGACGCGGAACTGATTCTGCAGCAGTTCACCGACGCAGCGCAGACGACGGTTGCCGAGATGGTCGATGTCGTCGGTGGTGCCTGCACCGTGAACCATCGTGTTGAGGTAATTGATGGAAGCAAGGATGTCATCCTTGGTGATATGCTTGGGCTGCAGCTCGTCGCGGCGTTCACTCACGGCCTGCTGCCAGTCTTCGACGGAAGCATCGGCGGGCATGGTATCGAGCAGCTCAAACAGAACGCTTCTGACAACGCGCTCCTTGATGCCCAGCTCCTTGGGATCGAAGGAAACGAACTTGGACATATCGACCATGTAGTTTGTGAAGACCTTGACCTCTTTGCCTTCGATATCGAGCACTGCATCGCAGACACCCTTATCGGAGATTTCGTGTGCCTTGGCGCGGGAGATGACCTCCCCGGGCATGGCGAGAATTTCGCCGGTTCTCGGATCGGCGATCGGCTGTGCCAGCTTCTGGCCGTTCAGTCTTGCCCAGATATCGAGCTTCTTGTTGTATTTATAGCGGCCGACCTTGGACACATCATAGCGTCTTGCATCGAAGAACAGGGCATCCAGATAGGATTCCGCATTTTCGACCGTGGGAGGTTCGCCCGGACGCAGTCTGCGGTAGATTTCAAGAAGTGCGTCTTCTCTGGTCTTGCAGGGGTCCTTTTCGATGGTGGCAAGGATGCGCTCGTCTTCGCCGAACTTTTCCTTGATCTGCTCATCGGTCGCAACGCCGAGGGCGCGGATGAGGCAGGTGATCGGGAGCTTGCGGTTCTTGTCGATACGGACATAGAAAACATTCTGTGCGTCAGTCTCATATTCCAGCCATGCACCGCGATACGGGATGACGGTGGTGGAATAGAAGTGCTGCTCGGTCTTGTCCTTGGTGTCGCCGTAGTACATACCGGGGGAACGGACGATCTGAGAGACGATGACACGCTCTGCGCCGTTGATGACGAAGGTGCCGCCGTTGGTCATGAGCGGGAAGTCGCCCATGAAGATCTCCTGCTCTTTGATCTCGTCGGTTTCCTTGTTGTGCAGACGTACACGCACCTTGATGGGCTTTGCGTAGGTAGCGTCGCGCTCCTTGCACTCCTCCACGGTGTACTTGGGAGGCTCGTTCATGGAATAGTCGAGGAAGGAAAGCTCTAAGTTTCCGGTGTAGTCGGTGATGGTATCGACATCCTTGAACACCTCGCGCAAGCCTTCCGTCAGGAACCATTCGTAGGAGTCTTTCTGGATTTTGAGCAGATTCGGCATTTTCAGAATTTCATGATACTTTGCATAGCTATGCCGCTCTGTTTTACCGTACTTGACAACAGGCAGGTCCTTGATGTTTGCCATATGTTTGATCACAGCCTTTCGTATTGTTCTGTGTTTTACTGACTTGATTTTCTGCCGCAGCAAATGGCACGCACGGAGCGGTTGCCTGTTTCTCGCCTTCCCTCTTGAAATTCTGCGCAAACTGTGGTAAGATGATCGCAGAATCAGGGAAAAGGGCTATTAAGCCATAATACTGCAGTATAGATAACAATAATAACACAACCGCACACTTCTGTCAAGAAGTGTGCGGTATTTTTTTGCGCGAAGCGCATATCGAATCCAACGGATATATCGAACGCAAAGCGTATATCGAAAAGCCTTTGATAGCGGAACGGTCAAGA
>JAKSPM010000070.1 GCA_024404825.1 Clostridia bacterium | reverse complement strand
TTTGACGGTTTCGGGGTTTATTGACAGTCTGAGAAGGACAAGCGCTTTGCTTGTCCTTCTAAATGACTTAAAAACCGTCTTCCTCAACGGGGTCAAGGGAGGTCAGCGTGACCCATTCGCTCATAAGCGGCTCCTCCAGGGTCGCGGTATATCCGCCGCTGGAAAGAGCGCCGAGCACCTGGTAATACTGGCCGGCATCGAATTTTTCATAGTGCCATGCGTTTGCTGTTGCACTCATGCCGAGTGTATTGCCGAGGCTCAGGTCGTAGCGGAGCTGTTTGCCGGCATAGAACTGGCTCCAGCCTTCGCTCGCATAGGCCGTCAGAATGGAAGTGATGATCGCACCGTAGTTATTCACGGTGCTGGCGCAGATGGGGCTGATCGACATACGGCTGCCGGTGTAGAGGTAGGAGTAGTCAATGTCGCTGCAAACGACCTTAACGCCTGCCTGCTCTGCGTTGTCAATGACCTGCTTCTGGAAGCGCGTGCTGCCGCAGGCGAATACGATCTGCGGGCTGCCGTCACGGACGGCATGAGCCGCCTCTAAGGTGAAGCTGGTGGAGACGGTGACCCTGGCGCTTTGGTTTTTCGCGGCCTGGTCAACACCCTGCAGGAAGCCATAATAATATTCCATTGTCTGGTCATTTTGCGTCTCTGCGGCAAAACGGATTCTGGAAGCACCTTCCATAACGCAGCTGTAGCCTGCGAGGAAGCCTGCCTGCTCGTTTGCAAAGCTGATGCAGCAGGTGTTTTCCGCGGGAGTTTCCAGCGTGCTTTCCAGGAGGACAAAATTGGTGCCGAGATAGGTCATCTGCGCTTCTTCCACGGCTTCTGCAGCGTGCTTGCCGGTCAGGAAGATGATGTTGGGGACGACAGAGGAGGGATTCTCCAGCTCATCGATCAGATTCAGAATACTCTGCTTGTCGTCTTCGCAGATATAATAGGCGTCCTTATACTGTTCCGCGCCGGTCTTTACATCGACATTCAGATACTCACACATACCGCGCCATGCGTTTGCACCGGAGCCGGAATCAATGGAGCCGTTTGCGGCGATCAGAACCGGCTCGTGATAATATTTATCCTTGTCGGTGATGATGCTGTGCTGATCCTCGGAGGCCTCGGTAGAAGCGGACGGGGAATGCTTATCGCCGGGGTTGGAGTCCGTGCCGTTGTGGTAGAAGAAAGCAAAAAATAAGGCAACGCCAAGCGCGACAACGAGAATAATAATTAAGATCAGGTTTCTGATAGAAAGCTTATCCATAGAATCCCTCCTATCTTCTTTACTCTAATAACTTATCAGATTTTTCTGAAAAATGCAAGAAAAAGAATCAGAAAACAAACAAAGCCCCGCTGAATATATCAGCAGGGCAGAGATCATTCGGAAACCTCCGGCGTCAGAGGAATCGCATCCATGGCAGACAGCTCATAGGCAATGCGCTTTTCACTGCCGGAATCGAGAATTTTGATGTATTGACGGCTCTGCAGGCGGCCTGCGACATGCAGGGTCGTTCCAACCGGAAATTCGGCGGCATCTCTTGCCGTTCTGCCCCAGAGGATACAGGGAAGATAGTCCGTCCTGCGGTAGAGCCGCGGCACGGCAAGCATGATATCGCAGATGTCACGCCCCAGCGGGGTTTGCCGAAAGACCGGCTCGCGGCAGAGCGTACCTGTGACCTCCGCCTGATTTTCCGCAGGATCGTCGCAGGCGGTGATCGCCTGCGCGAAGACAGAGATCAGGAGCTTTCTGCCGACGGTGCTGCGGTTATTAAACGAGCGGATCTGCCCGTCAATGCGCAGCATCGTGCCGCCGGAGAGGTCAATGCTGTCAAGAACACTGCTTGCAGCAAGAATTTGCAGGGTGTCGACGGTACCCGAAAGACGCTCTACATCGAGTGCAAAGCGGTAAAAGGCTTTTCCGTGATTCTCATGGGAATATTCCGGCATGGAGGCGAGCTCTCCGCACAGAATGATCCGGTTTGTGGTATTGTCCATTCTCCCACCTCGTTTTGTTCTTCGTCATGGGAGAATATATGCCTGCGCCGGGGGCTTTATGCCGCCCTACTTTTTACGTTTTTTGAGATAGGCTTCAGCCTTGCGGAGCTGGGCTGCCGAGGGCGGCTCGGGACTGTGTTTTTTCGGAGCCTTTTCCGGCTTTTTCGAAGGCTTTTCCTGCTTCTTTGCAGGCTTTTCGGGGGCTTTTTTTGCCTGATTTTTCGGCTTATCGTTCTTTCTCGGGCGGATCAGGCATTTTTCGCCTGTGCCGATCAGATCTTTTCTGCCGGCCTTTTCCAGTGCCTCATACACAATGGCGTAATTCTTCGGGTCGCGGTACTGGATGAGGGCACGCTGCATGGCCTTTTCCCTCGGGTCGGTCGGCACATAAACCTTTTTCATCGTGCGAGGGTCGATGCCTGTGTAGTACATGACCGTGGAGATCGTGGACGGGGTGGGGTAGAAGTCCTGCACCTGCTCGGGCATATAGCCGAGATCACGGATGTGTTCGGCAAGCTCCACGGCTTCTTTGAGTGACGAGCCGGGATGGGAGGACATCAGATAGGGAACAACAAACTGCTTTAATCCGAGCTTTTCGTTGAGCTTTTCATATTTTTTGATAAAACGCCTGTAAACGCTGTTTTCGGGCTTGCCCATGAGGGTGAGCACCTTGTCGGAAACGTGCTCAGGCGCGACCTTGAGCTGGCCGGAGACATGATACTGCACCAGCTCCCGGAAGAACGTATCGTCCTTGTCGGCCAGCAAATAGTCAAAGCGGATGCCGCTGCGGATAAAGACCTTTTTCACACCCGGCAGGGCACGCAGCTTTCGCAGCAGCTCTACATAGTCCGAGTGATCGGCATTGAGGTTGCGGCAGGGGGAGGGAAACAGACACTGCTTGCCTGCACACACGCCCTTTTTTATCTGCTTTTCGCACGACGGATGGCGGAAGTTCGCCGTGGGGCCTCCGACATCGTGGATGTAGCCCTTGAAGTCGGGGTCGCGCGTCATGCGCTCGGCTTCCTTCAAAATTGAATCATGGCTTCGCGTCTGCACGATCCTTCCCTGATGGAAGGTCAGCGCGCAGAAGCTGCATCCGCCGAAGCACCCGCGATTGGAAACAAGGCTGAATTTGACTTCGGAAATGGCGGGTACGCCGCCGAGCTTTTTGTAGCTCGGATGGTAGTCATTCATGTAGGGCAGGTCGTAGATCTCATCCATCTCCTGCGTGGAAAGCGGCTTCTGCGGCGGATTCTGAATCACATACTCATGGTCAGAATAGGGCTCTGCCAGCCGCTTGGAGATAAACGGATCGGTGTTGCAGTATTGCGTGTAAAAGCTCTTGGCATAGGACATTTTGTCTGCCTTTAATTCGTCAAAAGACGGCAAAAGCTTGTAATCGTATACATTTTCCAGGCTTTTTGCGTGATAGACCGTTCCGTCGATAAAGGTCAGGTCGTGGATGTCGATGCCGCTATTTAAGGCGTCTGCCACCTCCACGATCGCCCGCTCACCCATGCCGTAAAGCAGCAGGTCTGCCTGCGAATCAAGCAGCACCGAGCGCTTGAGCTTGTCCGACCAGTAGTCATAGTGAGCAAGCCTGCGCAGGCTTGCCTCAATGCCGCCGACGATGATGGCGGTGTTTTTGTAGGCCTGACGGATCAGATTGCAGTACACTGTTACGGCGTAGTCCGGGCGCTTGCCGGTCACGCCGCCGGGGGTATAGGCGTCGGTGTGGCGGCGGTGCTTGGTCACGGAATAGTGGTTGACCATCGAGTCCATGTTGCCGCCCATGACAAGGAAGCCGAGTCTCGGCTTGCCGAGTACGGTCACGGACTTCGGATCCTTCCAGTCAGGCTGGGAGATGATACCGACCTTGTAGCCCGCATTTTCCAAAACACGGCTGATGATGGCGTGGCCGAAGGATGGGTGATCCACATAGGCGTCGCCGATCACATACACAAAGTCGCAGCGATCCCAGCGCCGAGCTGCCATATCCTCCTTAGAAATCGGTAAAAATCGTTTGACCATACTGTCACCTCCGTTTCATTCTTTTTCGATTGTATCATAAAAAACCGAAAAGGTACAGAAAAATCAGCATCCGGTGTTGTCGTTCCTGATACGAATTCTGACCGGGCGAACCTGTTTGATCGAACCCGATGCCAAAGATCGCGATTCTGCTTTCATGCCTGCTTTTTATCAGAGCAAAAAAATATTTTTTTCTCTTATTCTATTGCATTTTCCTGAATTTCCCTTTACACTAAAATTGCGACAGGGAAGCGCATTTCTGTCGCATTATCTCCTGGAAAAACTGCGTATGCCTCGGTTTTCGTGGAGGAACCCATCAATGAAACACTCCGTTTTGCTCCGCATTCTGACCTCTTTTTTGACACTCTGCCTGCTTGTGGCGCCGTTTGTCGGCCTTGTTCCTGCTGCTTCCGCAGAGCCTATAGGGGATCTTTGGACAAAAATCGAGGCGTTGCGCAACGGTGTTTTCAAAAAAGGCGGCAAAGCACCGACTGTAGAGGCGTTTGCTGCAATTTCAGATGATATCTATGCCCTTGTCGAGCAGTCCGGGGAAGCAATTCCCGGGACATTGCAGGCAAAGGGCGATTTTATTTCTTGGCGGGATGTTGACGGCATCCCTTGCTGCTATTCCCCCGCACATGAGGCGGAGATGGCTGTCAAATCCTCCATCGTTTCAAAGAGCACTGAGTCCAAAGCAATTTCAAGCGCACTCACCGTGACCGAAAGCGGCGGATCGTCCTCAATCGACATCGGCCTGATCCAGCCCTACTATCAGGATGCAACCCATTATTATGACAGCACCTTTACAACCTATTCTCCGGCCTATGTCACGCAGGCGAACGAGCTTGCCGCAAAAACCGGCGGTCAGGTCATCCGCTACACGCTGGAAAATGCCACGCTTGACACCATCGCCTCGACATTGGAAAACTGCGACATGGTCATCATTGACTCTCACGGCGGCACGGACTACAGCAGCGGCGAAGACTGCACCTCGCGTGCAAACTGCTCCTACGTGTGGCTGACATCCGGCTATTCCACCAGCACGGAGTTCAAGCGGCATTGGTCGGAATTTTTGAGCCGGGATGAATACTACTCCTCCCATATCGGCCCCTACGGGAGCTACGATGATGTCTACCTTTCCTCTGACGGCAGCTATTGCGTCAGCGGCCGGCTCATTGCCAACCACATGAAAAAGGACGCTCCGCACAGCCTCGTCTATATGAGCTCCTGCCTCAGTATGGCAACAGACGGCATGGAGGAACCGCTGCGTGCCAAGGGTGTGGAAGCGGTTTACGGCTACTCCCAGTCCGTTACCTTCGCCGGAGACAGAAACTATATGACCTTGATAACCAACAGCCTGATCAGCGGCAAGACGGTTTCTTTCACAGGTGAGCAGAGTGAGAACACCTTCTGGGTTTCCGCAGCGCTCGTTCTTTCCAACGATTTTGCAGCCCGTTTCACCTTTGTGACCGACAGCACGGACGGCTTAAATATTAAGGTATCAATCAATGGCAGAACACAGATCTTTGATGCGTTTGAAGAAATCGGCGACGGTAGATACTTTATCACCTTTGAAGGCATCAAGGCGACGGAGCTTGACGACACCGTAACAGCAAGCTTCTACCGTGACGGCGAGCCGATCGGCGCCGACGTGAATTACTCGGTCAGCACCTACGTCTGCAGCATGCAGAACAGCACAAACGAAGCACTTGCAAACCTTGTGAAAGCACTGTACAACTACGGCGCAAGTACGGCAGCATACGCAAAATAAGAAATACGAAAAAAGCGGCATTGATATGTACCCCCAATTCTGGTTGCCCAGAATTGGGGGTATTTTCATGAGGTATAGCTACGAGTATAAGTTAGAATGTATTGAAATGTACCGACAAGGGAAGTGACCGGAAAGTCCTCAAGGGATTAAGAATGGCCGCTTTCATGGGGGAATCTGAGAGTGGGTAAGAATAGAGAAAAGTTGCGGTGCAGAAGCCATGAGGCATAAAACGCTAAACAAAGTATGGAGCGCAGAAGAAAAAACGAGCTTGTGGCCAAAGTAATGGTTCTGAACAGTGCCATTTTTATCTCCCGTCCGCTGCAAAACGAATCTGCTCCCATGCCGATGTAAGCCGCTCAAATGACCACGCGGCATTGGCGGGACTTGTGGAGGGCAGATAGACCGCGTTTGCCGGAATCTGCGGGGCAATGAGTTGCTTAAAATATCGCTCGGCGGTCTTGCCGTTGACATAGATTTGACGGATGGGTGCGGCATTGAGAATCATCGTGAGATCATTTGCCGCTGCCCGGCGGATGGTGGAATCTGCGCTGCCCTCAATTTCGCACGAGGCGATCACATCCCAAAGCGCAATGTGATTTTGCAGTAAAAACGCCCGCTTTTCTTCTATGGTGGCGGGAACGAGCGTATTAAAAACTGCCGCCGTCACGCGCCAGAAGCGGTTTTGCGGGTGACCGTAGAAAAACCCTTCCTCGCGGGACTTCACCGAGGGAAAGCTGCCAAGAATGAGAATTTCAGAATTATTATCAAAAACCGGAGAAATCGGATGTACGGTCATCAAAAAATCACCTATTTCGTTGCTTTTCTGTGTTCTTCCAACATCATAGCACAAGTGTTGCGGAAAAGCAAAAGCACAAATGCGACGGTAAACAGAAATTTAGCGCACCGTTTGAACGGCTCCCCTTGTCAGGGGAGCTGTCACGCCATCGGCGTGACTGAGGGGTAGTAAAGCCTTGAATTTGCAAGCTTTTTCTTGACTACCCCTCCGTCAAAATCTTCGATTTTGACACCTGTCTCGCTGCGGCTCGGTCACTGCGCGGGTCTGACAGTCCACAGGACTGTCAGACCCGCGCAGCCGCTTCGCTACCCTCACAAGGGGAGGCTTTAGAAATCAGCTCGCTAAACAATAATTTATGCGTGTTACATCGCAGCGATAATGTTGTATTTAATAGTCCGGATTCCCTCTGCTTTCTTGGCACCCCAGAGGGGATTCGTCTGCATTTTTGCCGTTGGCAAAAATAAAGGTTGCAATCGGTCAAGTCCGATTGCCAACAGTTCACCGAACTGTTGTATTTGATTATTCGAATCCATTCTTCAATAATACAAAAAAGGAGACAGATGCCGTTGACATCTGTCTCCTTCTTGGCACCCCAGAGGGGATTCGAACGCGCGGCCTTTCGCTTAGGAGTTCGAGCCGAAATGCAGAGTGCCATCCCTTGCAGTACCTTGTAATGCCTTATTTTACGGCATTTTTTAATGTTTTGAAGTCCTGCCGTGTTACGCCG
>JAKSPM010000007.1 GCA_024404825.1 Clostridia bacterium | reverse complement strand
GCCGGCATAATAAAGCCGATCGACAGGACCATTGCCAGGGTCAGAACCAGGGCAAGCACGCGAGTAAGATGTTTGCTCATGTTTTGTCCTCCATAGTTTTATTTTCCGCGAAAAATAGCGGAATGTTTTTTGTTTTGCGGGAACAAACGAGTTTTGCGGGGGTTTGCGGGGAAAAAGATTGCCGTCTCACCACTTTCCTTTCTGATTCGTTTTTTATGATTATTTAATTGTCTTTCAAAATGTCTGTCCGATACACGGAGCAAACAAGGGATACAGTTTTGCACATTACAGGCAGCAACCCGACAAACGGGAATTTGAAGTTATGTGTCATCCTGAGGAGCGGAGCGACGAAGGATCTCGTCGGATTAACGGAAGCAGATCCTTCGCCTACGGCTCAGGATGACACATTGATTTCTGCGAGCTTTATTTGGTAAACGGGACTACGAAGATGCCTTCGGAAGCGCCGAGGTCAAAGGAAACGGTGTTGTCTGCATTGACGGCCACATAGGTGATCTCACCCTTACAGATGAGGGCAACACACTGGTAATCGCCGTCCTTCAGGGTCAGGGTGACGGAGGTGCCTTCCATGGAAAGCTCTGCATCGCCGTTTTCTGCGGTGTTTGCGCTTCCTGCGTTTGTGACCATGTAGGCATAGCCGCCTTCGCCATTGAGGAAGCTGCCGATGAGCAGATCCTGCTTGCTGTCGATCGCCTTGATCCAGCCGATAGAGCCGATGGCTGCATCATTCTTCAGCGAAGCAAGCAGCGGGTTTTCCTCGCCGACATCGAGCTTGGAAATGCCGCGCCAGTTGTAGCTCAGGAGAATATCGCTCCAGGACAGATATTCACGGTTGATATCGCCGAGAGTGTCGAACAGGTCGGTGGTCTTGCGGGTCTCGAGGTCGAACATTGCGTCCGTGCCGTCCGATACGAAGGCATCCTGTGCGATCGTTCTTGCACCGAAGCTCAAACCGAGTGCGAACTGCCAGCGAAGCAGATCTTCGGTGGGCTCGGCTGCGCCGTCACCGCCGAGGCAGTGCATCGTGTAGGTCAGAGGCAGATCGTTTTCAAGTGCCGGCTGTGCAAGGGAATTGAAGCAGTTGTAGTACTCGGGGGTAACTGCAAGAGGTGCGTCCGGTTTTTTCGCGTCGGTGGTGCGGAGCGCGGGAACATTGAGCATCAGATCTTCGGGCTCAACGGTTTCGATGAAGGCGCCTGCGTAGTCTTTTGCGTAGTCCGCATCGGTCTTGTCGGCACTGCCGTAGAGGGCTTCATAAGATGCAAGCTGATTGCTGAGGCTGACATAGAAGCCGAGGCCTGCCGGCATGATCTCGTCAAAGGATGCCTTGAGCGCCTGAATCTTTTCAAAGTCTTCTGCCGTGGGTGCGTCCCAAACAAGGAAGCCCTTGAGTGCCGGATGCTTTGCATAGGTGAGCTGTGTTTCGCCGTCCCAGCCGCGGATGTCGGCAATGACGGAGATGTTGTGCGATCTTGCACGGTTGAGCAGTGCCCACATACCGCCGTCACCGATCTGCTCCTCGTTAACGCCGACGAGCATTGTGACGCCGGCCTCTTCCAGCGCTTCAAAGTTCTTGTAGGTAAAGGCGTGGTAGTCGCCTGCCCACATGGCGATGGGAAGATCGTCCTCGGAGGAGGAGAAATAGACCTTGCCGAATTCGGTTTCCTCGTACATCTTGACCGTCCAGAACCAGGTGCTCTTTCCTGCCTTCGCGAAGACGCGGATGGTGCCGCGGTTGGTCAGCGCGGTGATGTTGCCGTTCTGGTCAACGGAAAGACGGCCGGGGTTGTCAGAGAACCATGTGACGGTTTCGCCGTAGGGTGCGTTTTCAACGGAAAGCTGCATCGTGCCGTCCTTGGGAAGTTCAAGCTCACCCATGGACTTGGCGATGATGGCCTCACCGTTCTTGATGAAGATGTAGGTTTCGGGGATGTTCAGGATCGTACCGGAGGAGCCCTTTACGTTGATGAACTGACCGCCGAGAATGAAGATGTCGCCCTCTTGCATCGGAGCGAAGCTGCCGATTGCCCAGGAGTCGAGCTTGAGATAATACTCGGTATCCTTGAACTTGACGATCATGCCGTGGCTCTCGATGCCGAGGTTGTAGGTTTCGCCGTTGCGGATCAGCTGCAGGCAGTCGCTCGAAACCGGGGAGTATTCCAGCGTCCAGTCGGAATTGGACGGGGCGGCGTTTTCTTCCAGGTCGAAGTAGACACCGTTGGGCTGCAGCTCGCGTTCATCCGCCATCGGATCGCTTGCCTGTACCGAGGCAAGGGCGGGGCCTGCCATGTAGTAGGACGAGACGAAGGCCTTGCCGTACCACAGCCCGATATAGGTGGTGGGAACGCTGATGACAACGCCGTTTGCGGCATTGACGAACTCGCCGCTGATGACTAAGACATCACCCTCGCGCAGCGGAGCGAAGCTGCCGATCGACCACGAATCGCCCTTGACGAAGTATTCCGTGGAGGAGAACTTGACGATGGTTTCACGGCCGGGCATGCCGATCGTATAGGTCTGACCGCCGCGGATGAGCTGCACGCAGGCTTCTTTTGTGGGAGCGTAAGCCGTGCGCCAGTCGGCTCCGTAGGGTGCGGCGTTGGGCGAAGCATCGAAGTAGACGCCGGTATCTGCCTTGCCGCGGTTATCGCCCTGTACATTTTGCAGGTAGACGATCTTAAAATCGTTGTCGCCGCTGGGATACTCGGTGGAGAAGAATGCGGTACCGTATTTGAAAGAAATGTAGCTCTTGGAGATGTGGAAGACCGTGTTGCCGTCCGTGAAAAGACCTTCCACGACGAGGATGTCGTCCTCGGTGATGGGGTAGACAGAGCTGTGTGCCCATTTATCCAGAGCCAGATAATAGTCATTGGACTTGAACTTGACGATCTCGCCTGCATCGACATTGGCAATGTCGATCGTTTCACCGTTGCGGATGAGCTTGATGCAGCCGGGCTCCACGGGATAGAAGCGATTGCTCCACGGATCGGAGGGCTTGAGCGGGACATCGTTCGTCTGCATGGTGAAGTAGATGCCGCAGGAGCCGTTTGCCTTGTCAACATAGAGACCGGGGTTGGCTTCGCTTGCCGTCATGACGCCCGCTTCGATGATCTTTTCATCTTCGCCGGAGGGGTATTCGGTGGAGATGACGGTCTTGCCGTTCAAGATGGAAATGTAACTTCTGCTGATCTCCATGACGGTCTCGCCGTTCACAAACTGACCTTCGACGATCAGAATGTCACCGACCTGCAGGGGTGCGTAATCGCCGATGCTCCAGTTGTTTGTCTTGAGGAAGTAGCCCTGTTCGTTGAACTTGACGAGGGTGCCTCTGCCGGGGATTGCAACGTCATAGGTCTCGCCGTCTCGGACAAGCTTGATGCAGCTCTCGCTTACGGGCTGGTATTCAAGTGTCCAGTCCCTGGAATAAGGAGCGGCATTCACGTCCATGACAGCATAGATGCCGTCGCTCGTTCTCGGTCTGGAGTCCTGCTGGAGATAGCCTGCCTGAATGACCTCGACGGGCTTATCCTCAGGATAGGTATCGGAGAAGACTGCCTGACCGAATTGGATCTTGATGTAACTTGTTGTGATGTTCAGGATGACATTCGTTTCTTCATTGAGGAAGTCGCCCTCAACAATGAGAATGTCGCCCTCCTGGAGCGGCACGATGCCGCCCATGGTATATTCTTCGGTCTTGAGATAGTATTTGGAGGCGCCGTATTTGACAAGCGTTTCTGCCGCAGGTCTTGCGATGTCGATGGTCTCGCTGTTGCGGACAAGCTTGATGCAGCCCTCCGAGGTCGGCTTGTAGGCAAGTGTCCAGCCTTCGTCATAGGGAGCGGCGTTTGCATCCATCGTGCAGTAGATACCGGTTTCCGTTCTGCCTGCATCGCTGCCCTTGAGCGTGCCGGCGTCGATGCGGATCGCTTTCGGCGGCTCTTCGCCGTTGACGGTCAGGCTGCCGTCGTCATTGACGGTAATGACGCTCTGCGAGATGTGGAACACCACGCCGTTCGGGCCGGAGAAGTTGCCGCTGACGGTGAGCATATCGCCGGGCAGCAAGGCGCCGCCGATCGCCCAGTATGCCATGAACCAGCCGTTTGCGGAATATTTGAGGATCGTGCCCGCGCCGGTGTTGCCGACTGCGGTAGTCTCGCCGTTTCTTGTGCGCAGGATCACACCCGGCTCCAAAGGCATATAGCGGTCTGTCCAGGTGCTGTCAATGGGAACATCATTTGCTTCCATTTCGAAATAGAAGCCATCGGAAGCGGGAGCCGTGTCACTTCTGTGCATGATGCCCGCCTCAATGATCTCGGTGACGGGATCAACCGTGGGATATTCGGTGTAGAAGACCGCCTGACCGTTCTCGATGCGGATGTAGCTTGCAGTGATGTTCAGAATCACATTCTCCGCTTCGTTGATGAAATCGCCTTCAACGATGAGGATGTCGCCTTCCTGCAGCGGCATGGAATCACCCATGGTATAGGCTTCGGTCTTGAGGTAATATTTGGTTTCATCGTACTTGACGAGAATTTCCGCAACAGGTCTTGCGACCGGGAAGGTCTCATCGCCGCGGACGAGCTTGACACAGCTTTCTGCGGTCGGCTTGTAGGCAAGCGACCAGTCGGTGAGATAGGGTGCTTCGTTTGCATCCATCGTGCAGTAAATGCCGGTGTCCGTTCTGCCTGCATCGCTGCCGGCAAGGACGCCTGCTTCGATGCGGGTCTGTACGGCAGGTGCTTCGCCGTTGACCGTCAGGCTGCCGTCATCGTTGACTTCGACAGTGCTCTGCGAGATGTGGAACACCACGCCGTTGGTGCCTTCAAAGTTGCCGCTGACGGTGAGGACATCACCGGGCAGCAAGGCGCCGCCGATTGCCCAGTATGCCATATACCAACCGTTTTCGGAGTATTTGAGGACGGTGCCTGCGCCGGTGTTGCCGACATTTTTCGTCTCGCCGTTACGGGTAAGCTGAATGACATCGGCACTCGCGGGCATATAGCGGTCTGCCCATGTAGCGTCGGCAGGAACATCATTGGTGTCCATCTCAAAGAAGAAGCCGTCGGAATCCGGTGCCTTGTCGCTTCTGTGCATGATGCCCGCTTCGATGACCGTTATCGGCTCGGGAAGAGTATCGGTAACAGTGAGACTGCCGTCTGTGTTGCAGATAACATAACTTTCGGAGATGTGGAAGATCACATCGTTTTTACCGGTAAAGTTGCCGCTCACGGTGAGGATATCACCGGGAATCAGCGCGCCGCCGATCGCCCAGTTTTCCATCCACCAGCCGGTTTCGGAATACTTCAGGATCGTGCCTGCAGCGGTGTTGCCGACATTCTTTGTCTCACCGTTTCTAGTAAGCGTAATGACATCCGCGCTGACAGGATAGTAGCGGTCTGTCCAGGTGGAATCAACGGGGACATCGTTCGGCTTCATGTCAAAATAGAAGCCGCTGCTGAGTTTCTCTTTTTCACTTTGAAGCATCTTGCCCGCTTCGATGACAACGGGCGGCTCGTCTTGCTTGGGATATTCGGTGGAGAAGACTGCCTTGCCGTCCTTGATCTGGATGTAGCAGGTGTCAAAGTGGAGTGCGACGTTGTTTGCCTCATTGAGGAAGCTGCCTTCGATGATGAGGATGTCGCCCTCCTTCAGAGGAACATAACTGCCCATCGTGTAGGCTTCGGTCTTGAGGTAATACGCCGTGTCGGAGAACTTGACGATGGTTTCAGCCGCAGGATTGGCGATGCTTGTCGTCTTGTTGTCGCGGACAAGTTTGATGCAGTCAGCCGTTTCGGGCTTGTAGGCAAGCAACCAGTCCGTATTGAACGGAGCTTCATTTGCATCGAGGTTAAAATAGATGCCGTTGTCGGTTTTGCCGTTTGCATGGTCTTTCATCTGTCCGGCTTCAACAACCTTCAGGTCGGACGGCGTACCGCCGGTGAAAAAAAGCGTTCCGTCCTCATTGCAGGTAATAATGCTCTCGGAGATATGGAAGGTCAGATTACCGTCCGTAAAATTGCCTTCAATTCTCACAACGTCACCGGGAATGATCGCGCCGCCGATGGCATTGAGCTTCAGATACCATTCGGTATCCGAGAGCTTCGCAAGCGTGTTTGCCATGGGATTGCCCGTGTTGAAGGTCTCGCCGTCACGGGTACGCTGCACGACATCCGCAGAAACAGGCTTGTAATAGGTTGCTTTGGAGGGATCAGCGGGAACGGCATTTTCTTCCATCTCAAAATAGAAGTCCTTATTCGTTCTCGCTTTATCACTCGGAAGCATTACGCCCGCTTCGATCACTTCGGGCAGTTCCTCTGCCTCGCCGAAGGTCAGCGTACCGTCTGCTTCCACCGTGATGACACTCTTTGTGACATTGAAAGTGACGGTGCCGTTGGTGAACTTGCCCTCAACGGTCAGCTGATCGCCTTCCTTAAGCGGTGCGCTGTCGCCGATGAACCAGGCATTGCCGGTATTGAGGTAGTAGCCGTTTTTGGCATACTTGACGAAGACACCGCGGCCTTCCTGCGGGATCGCAATCGAAACGGGATCGCCGCCGTCACGGATGAGCTTGATGCAGTCCTCACTCGTGGCGTAGAAGGCATTTTCCCAGTCACCGTCAGTGAACGGGATGTCGTTATCATCCATCATGAAGTAGAAGTTGCCGCTGCTCAGCGCGGGGTGATCGGGATTGCGCTTCATTTCGCCGGCTTCAATCGGCGGCTGCGGCACGGAACTGCTGAAATTCAAGGTGCCGTCTGCATTTTTGGTGATATAGGTTTCGGAAATATTGATTACGGTGCTGCCGCTCTGGGTCGCAAACTGCCCCTTGACGACCATCACGTCGCCTTCTTCCAGCGGCGTCAGGTCGCTGTGGCCTGCGCAGTTGAGGTTCCACTGGGAGTTGCGGATGCAGAAAACGTTGTTGCCGCGGTTGAGCAAAATGCCGTCGGAGGTGCCGTACTCGGTCAGCTGACCGATGGCGACCGGCGTGCTCGAGCCCTTTTTCAGGAGGGTGACGCAGTCATCGCTCGCAGCATAGTAATTCGTCCATGTTTCGGAAACGGAGCCATCACTGATCGAATAGATGAATCCTTCGCTGTCCTGTGTCGGATGCGTGGAATCCGCGTGAAGCGTGCCGACGTTGATCGGCGTTGCCGCGAATGTCGTAAGCGGGCACACAGTGGCGAACATGAACACTGCAAGCAGGACTGCAAGCAGTCGTTTCATTGTAAGGTTTTTCATGGGTGTCCTCCTTTATCAGAGTGCTTCGGCCGCTTTATGCAGGCGGAAGGAGCGGATTTGGAACGGACGGAAGGAAAGAGCTTGATCTGCCTTTCCGATGGCGTCCTCCAAAAGGTTTGTTTCGTTTTCCAATACCCAGCCCTGCGGCAGGGAAAGCTTTGCCTCGACAGGCTTGCCGCTGCGCTCAAACGCACGCAGGATGAAGCCGTCGCCGTCATAGGCGGGCTTGAATGCCGTGATACGGATCTGTGCACTGTCAAACCGGGGCAGTGCCTCGGCCTGTTCGCCGAACAGCGGTCTTGCGGAGAATTGCCCTGCAAGATCATCCACGCGGATCGGGTCAAAGCCTCCGTCGTGCGGGAAGATCGCGTAATCGTACTGCGTCGGAGCCTGGTCACTGCTGACACAGGGATAGGAGGTCGAGCGCAGGAGATTCAGGGAAAGAATGCCCTGCTTTGCCATAAAACCGTTCCTGGCGTGGTTGAGAACTGCAACACCGATGCTCTCGCTTGAAAAGTCGAACCACTTCTGGCAGCAGATCTCATACTGGGCGCGCTCATGCGCCGTGCGGTCGGTTGCCGGACGGTCGAGATAACCGAACTGAATGTCGCTGTGCACGGTGTCGCTCCGGTAAGCCGGCGCAAATTCCGCGCGGAGCATATAGCCTGTGTCCTTCCAGTCTACATCGTGATGGATGCGGATCAGGGGAGAGTCCGGGTGAAGGACGATGGTCTGCGTCAGCCCGGAATTCAGGAAGGTGTAGGTCTGTCGTACCTCGACGAGCTGACCGTATCTTCGGACCTGTGTATCCTGCAGGTCCATATAGACCTCTCTTTGATCGCGGTAATCATCCTCGATGTCCCACGCGTCGCCGGTATCAATGAAGACGCGGAGCTGATTTGCCGAATTCAGGACGGGCTTTCCGGATGCGAGGCAGATGCGCTCAAACGAGCCGTCTGCGGCAAAGTCAACATGATAGAATTTCGTATCGAAGGAATCGAGTGCAGTGTCCTTCTGCGTTTCGCGCAGAACAATGGGTGCGACTGCCAAGTCGCTGCCGCGATAGAGCAGGTAAGCATCGCCCTTGCGCTCCGTGCGGAAAACCTCTGTGCAGGCGGGATTTAACAGGCTGCTGCCGGGTGTATAGGTCACGCCGAATTCGCCTGCGGCCTGTTCCAAAGCATCTAACATCTTCGGATAGGCGGCCGAGGTTTCCTCATAGACTCTCGCGATGGAGGAGCCGGGAATAATATCATGGAACTGATACAACAGCGCCTCTTTCCAAAGCGCGTCTGCCGTCTTCGGATCCATTTTCCTGCCGCGGCCGGAGAGCAGCATTTCCAAAGCAAGCATCCGTTCTTCGAATTCGCGGTTATAATATTTGTTTTTGGATTGGGAGGTGTAGGTGCCGCGGTGCTTTTCCAGGTACATTTCGCCGGAATACTGCGGAAGCGCTTCCGGTGTGAGAGCATCGAAATAGCCCTGTGCGGTTCCGAACTTCGTCTGCGGAAGATAGGGGATGGACTCGGTACGGATGCAGCGTTCCACGCTGGTTTCCGAAGGCCCGCCGCCTCCGTCGCCGACACCGTAGACAAGCATCATTCTGTCCTGCGGGTCGGTCTTCTTGAGGTTGTTCTTGGCGCTTAAAAGCGCTGCGGGGCCTGCAACGGAATTATAATTGCCCTCGGGCGGCATATGTACGGTCACTTCCGAGCCGTCGATGCCCGCCCAGCGGAAGGTGTTGTAGGGGAAGATCGTGCGATTCGACCAGGAGATCTTGATCGTCATGAAGTTATCCTGACCGGACAGCTTCAGAATCTGCGGCAGAGAGCCGGTGTAGCCGAACGCATCGGGCAGCCAGCAGGTATTGACATAGCTGCCGAATTCCTCCTGCCAGAACTTCTGACCGTAGAGCATCTGCCGTACCATGGATTCCTCGCCGGGCAGGTTGGTGTCGTTTTCGACCCAGCCGCCGCCGACAGGCTCCATCTGCCCGTTTTTCACAAGCGATTGCAGCTTCCGGTAGAGCTCCGGGGCTTCCTCCTTCATCCACGCAAGCTGCTGCGGCTGAGAAACGACAAACCGGAACTGAGGATAACGGTCGGCAAGATAAATGAAGTTTGCAAAAGTACGTTTTGCTTTCCGCTTGGTCTCGCGGATCGGCCAGAGCCATGCAAGGTCAAGATGTGCGTGTGCTACCGCCGTGGCGCGGACGGTTTCCTTGCCGGGCAGATTCATCAGGCGGGTGGTGATATCCTTTGCCTTGGTATACAGCTCGGGGTCTTTGTAGTTGACCAGATTCTGGATCGAACGCAGGCCGGAAAGCACTTCTTTTTTATAGGGATTGTCAAAGCCGATGGCCTTTGCGTAGTCATACAGAGTGTCGAAATCTCTGTAGATCTCAAGCATTTCCGGCACGGCACGCACAACGGCTGCCGCCGTGAGCCTTGCCTCGCCGTTGACGAATTCGCCTAAAAGACTGTTGGAGGCGCCGTCGATATAGGCGTCGATCCTGCCCTCGCTATCGACAAAAGCATCGAGAGGATAATAGCGCTTTTCGATGGAATCATCGACAACACCGAACACTGCCGAGCCTGCGGTAAAGCCCTTGACGGGCGTTCCGTTTTCGTCGAACAGCAGACCCTCGCCGTCGTTGAAGAATTCGAGATAGAGGTCTTCCCTGGAGGTCTCTGCGGGCAGAGCCCCGGTCAGGTGAAACCATGCACAGGCAAAGTTCTTGCGTGCCCAGATATCGCCGATGCTGATCGGCTGATAGTTTAGGCCGGTGCGCTCGGCATAGGGAACGGGCTCGTCGGAGCAGGCAAAGCATACCGAAAGATCCGTCACCTTGCGGTAGCACAGCTGCTTCAGCGTTTGCTTCAAGAACCTGCCGAGGTAGATTTCAAGGTCTTCATCATATTTGTTCCATGGGATAAACTGCGGCACTTGGTCTTTCATACACAAGCTCCTTTTTTATCAGTCATCTGCGTTTCATTTACAGAGGTAATCGTGAGGGTATCGGGGTCGAGCCTACAGCTTGATGTGATGCGCATCGGGCTGTTTGCCCGCAGACAGAAGAAGTTGTCGGAGAAGATCGCATCGCGATCGGTGAGCATCACGCCTTTTACAAAGGTGTCGCTTTCAATCTCCAGCGTGAATTCATCAAGCATCCGGATGCGGTAGGTCGGCACCTGATAGGGAATGTCGGTATCCTTTTCTGCCTGATAGTAATTCTCGGACAAAAGCGCGTGCTCTTTCGTTTCCAGCCGTGCATAGACGTAATGCGCCTGCGCCTGCGGCTTTTTCAGCGTCAAGCAGACGGCACTTTCTCCCGCGGGGACGGAGATCTCCGCCTGCATTTGATGTGTTATTGTGCCGTCAAAGGCCTGCTCCGAGCAGGTGAGAAGATAGCAGGCATCCTCCGGGCTGTCATTGGACACATAGACCTGTAATTCGCTGCCGGTTTCTGCAAAGCTGACGAAATGCGGTGCAAAGAATCGACGGGAGGCATAATGCAGTGCCTTGGGGCGGAGGGCGTAGTCCACGGAGCTCCAGGAAATGACCGGCCAGCAGTCATTGAGCTGCCAGTAGACGATGCCGTTGCAGCGTTCGCGATGCTGCCTTAAATGTGCGGTGCAGAGCCCGATGGCGTCTGCCTGCACGAGCTGGGACAGGTAGACCGCCCCTTCAAAGTCGGCAGGGGTGCCGTAATGCTCTGCAACATAGCGCCCGATGCGTGCATTGGCGCCCGGCTGCTTTTGATGCGCCAGCATTACGGGAGAATCCGTGCGGAGGTCTTCTGTATCGGAGAAGCTGCGGATGGTCTGCATAGACGGGAATGCCTGATGGCCGACCTCGGAGAGCATCCGCGGGTAGATGTTTTTGTATTCCTCGATTTTGCCGTCGTCGCACCAGACACGCCAATAATGAGAATCGTAATGATCGAGGTCATTCGGGTGCCGGAACATTTCAACGGAGCGGGGAGAGGTACGCAGGAAGTAGGTATCGGTAAGGCGCTCCATGAGCGGGACAAGGATCTCCTCGCTCATCACGCGGTAGTTTTCCATTTTTGCCTCGCCGTGGCCGTTGATTCCGTCCTCGCACTCGTTGTCGCCCGAAATGAGGAAGACGGAGGCGTGATGGCGGAAGCGTTTGACATTGGAGATCGTTTCCTCGACGATCAGTTTGCGGAAATCGTCATCGGATATGTTGTATGCCGCACAGGCGAACATCAGATCCTGCCATACGAGGATGCCGTTTTCGTCGCAGTAATCGTAAAAATCATCGGTAGGGTAATAGCCGCCGCCCCAGACGCGGACAACATTGTGGTTGTAGTCTTTTACGAAATCCAACAGCTTTGCCGTGCGCGCGGGGTTGATACGCGGGAGAATGCTGTCTTCGGGAATGCAGCAGGCGCCTTTGAGGAAGATCTTGTTGCCGTTGATTTTAACGGCAAAGTTCGTGCCGTATTCATCCGGGGCATCGTCGATCTCCACCTCGCGCAGGCCGATGCGGTAATGGTAGACCTGTGTTTCCTCGCCGCCTGAGAGGGTGAGCGTGAGGTCATAGAGCGTCGGCATGCCGTAGCCGACCGGATTCCAGCGCTGCGGCCGGGGGATATGGAAAACCAGTCTGTCGGACGGCTGTGCCTCACACAGGGAAGCTGCCGCAGCGGCGTAGAACGGATGTTCTTTATCATTCAGTGCAAGCTCTGCGTGGATGTCTTTTGCGCAAAGGCAATACACATTGGTGTCGATGGTAAGCTGCACACTGCCGTCGGGCAGGAAGGTGCAGGTGTGTTTGAAGTCCTCGAGATACCCGAGGTTTGTGGATAAAACGGAGATTTCCCGATTGATGCCCATGTCGGCAAGGTCGGGACCCCAGTCCCAGCCGAAGGAGCTGTTGACCTTTCGGATACAGGGAGATTTTTTCTGTGTGACGGCATAAGTCTCAAACAGACCCTTGTCGTCGTAGTTTTCAATATAGCGATACGGGGAGGTGAAGCGCACGCAGATGGTGTTTTCTTCTTTCAGAAGTGCCGGGTCGAGGAGAATTTTATAGGGCGTGTGCATATCGCGAAGTTCTGCAACGCACTGACCGTTGATTTCAATGTTTGCAACGGTGTCGATGCCGTCAAGGCAGAGGAAATTTGTTGCGGCAAGCTGCTGTGCCGTCAGACAAAAGGTGCGGCAGAAAGAGTAATCGTCAGAAAGGCAGGCGCGGACGGCCGCCTCATTGTCCCGATAAAACGGATCGGGGATCAGCCCCTGTGCAAGGAGGTTACTCAGCACAGAGCCGGGAATCTGCGCGGGAAGATCTATGAACTTGGAACAATTCATGCGCCACAGGCCGCTCAGATCAAGTTTCATTTCATTCTCCTTCTTTAAGGGGGGGGCGCCGACGGCAGGAGGGGAAGGCCTGCCGCCGGCTTTGTTTATGTGCAGGAATAAACAAGGAAATTGTTTTTTTAGAATTGGGGCAGCGGGCTGCCTTCGCCGCCGCGGGTGATGCCGAAGCGCGTGATGTAGTAATTCCAGGTTTCGCGCATTTCGTCCATTTCTTCGGCGGAGTAGTAGTCGCCGTAGACCGTTGCCTTCAGGAAAATCACACAGAGGTATTCCATCATGATCCTGTCCTTGAGGGTCTGATACAGAGCGGTATCTTCGCTCTCATAATGTGCGATCGCGGCCAGCGCTTCCTGGAAGCGGGCTTCCATCTGCTCGGTAAAGGCCTTCGGATACAGCTCCGTGAAGGTCGGATAGGAGTTGATGGTGCCGAGGCCGACATCCAGCACTGCCGCATAGTAGGCATTGCGCTCGCAGAGCATATCAAACAGCTCCTGCATCGGCGCTGCCGCATCTTTATAATAATGTGTAATGAAATCCGCAGCTAAGTCCTGATAATTGCGGCTCGAATCCCACATGATATTGGCGGTGCAGTAGGCACGCAATGCCTGGAAGCCGGGAACATTGACCTGATCGGAAGGACCCTGAATGAGCAGGTACGAGCATCCGGCGTCCTGAAGCTGACGCGTCATGCTCTGCACGGTGCCGAAGTTGTAGAAGTTGGTGAAGTAATACCAGAGGTTGAGGTCGTATAGGTAGGTGAAGAGCTGGTTGGACGAGCAGATCGCTTTCCAGCCTGCAAGGTCGTTGCCGTTTTTGACGTTGATGGGGGAGTCAAAGCTGAACGCGTAGTTCGCGCTGACCGGTGCCCACATGATCTTCATGCGCTCGTCGGGAATGACCTGATCGCTGTAGGGTGCGAGGCTGCCGTCCTTGTCCGTCTTGACGGGAGGTGCCTCGGTGAAGGAATAGGCGTAGATGACGTAGAAGACCTCTCTGCCCGGCTGATTCTCTTCCTGCCATGCGTTGACAATGTCCAAAACACCGTTGAAGAAGCCAATCTGCAGGCCGCTGTAGGTGCCTGCCCAGTCTTTCAAAGCCTTCTGACAGCCTGCACAGTTGCAGGCGTTTTTGTTGTCATGCTGGCCGAACATAAAGTAGTTTGCCTTGGTGTCCATCAGCAGGAAGGAGATCAGCTTGTCTGCGATGACCTGCTGCATTTCCTTCAGGCTGTCGGCGTCGCCGCCTGCCGTCCAGCAAAGCTGGTTGGTTTGCAGGGCGGGCGTCACTTCAAACGGATCTACGAACCATTCCGGATGCAAGTCGCCGTATCTGGTGCCGTCTTCATTGGTGAAGCTCGGGTGCAGATACGCCATCAGCTGGCTGTGGCCGCTCGTGAGGGCATTCCACTCGCTGCCTCTTGAGAAGTTGATGTAGCGCAGGCGGGTGTTGTAGGTGTCGTTGGTGTAGATAGTAGAGGTGGAGTGCGTACGCATATCGATGGACGGGCTGATAAACTGACCCTCGTAATTCCACAGGTTCACATCTGCGGAGTCATTGACATAGATCTCGGTTTCATCGTAGTAGGTGTAGCCGATGAGGTCATGCAGCAGGTCGTAGACACCGTAAAGCGTGCCGGCGCCCTGGAAGCCCGGAGGACAGACAACATAGATGTTGTCGTCCTTGGTGGCAAGGTAATAAGAGGACTGCGTGCCGGAAATCTGACCGATCTTGAGGTCGGGGAAGGCTGCCTTGACCTGTGCGGTGACACCGATGGAAATGTAGTTTCCGGGGATCTTTTCGGTATCGACATCATCGACGGTCTTGATCTTGCAGCCGGTCGCCTTTTCTAAGAAGGTCGTGAATTCCTCTGCGGCGTATTTCTCGTAATCCATCGGATTTTCGGGAACGACCAGGACATAGTCGGTCTCGCCGCCCTTGACAATGTACTTGTCCTCAACCGGTGCGCCTTTGCGCACGATCGGTTCTAAATCCTGGAATACCGGAGCGGCGGGAGCCGCGGGCTTTTTCTTGCCGCAGCCTGCCAGACAGGAAAGCGTCAGCAGCAGGGCAAGGGACAGACATAGAAGTTTTTTCATTGTACCGCCCTCCGTCAGCTGACTTTGAAGGTCAGCTCGCTCACCGTGCGATTGTAGTCTGCGTCATAGACCACATAGCGCAGGGTGTACTCGCCCTTCATTTCCGCGCAGAACGAGTTGTCGCTGACGCAGAAGGAAGCGCGGTAAAGATTCTTATTGTTGGCGAAGCTTGTCACGCTGCCGTTATTGTCGTGAGAAAGGAGCATGATCTCGGAATTGGGCAGAAATACAAGAACATCTGCCGTATATTCCGATAAGCCTTCCACGGTGTAAGAGGGGATGACCACGGCTTCGCCCTTTTTATATTCCTTCTTGGCAAGATCAGAGACCTTCAAAACCGTGTTGTCTTCTCCGGTAGCGGAAACTGCAAGCAGCAAAAAGGATGCAGCCACTGCCAGAACCAGCAAAAGTGAGATGATTTTTTTCATTTATCCCTTAATACCTCCAACATAGACGCCGCCGCGCAGGCGCTTATTAAAGATGATGAACACGATCAGGATCGGCAGGGTCATCAGAATTGCACCGGCCACCTGAACGGGAGCCTCTGAGGTGGTGCCGTTGTTCATCGGGGTGTTCAAGAAGTAGAACACACCGTAGGTCGCGACCGGATATTTCGGCAGATACAGCATTGCTGTTTTGTAATCGTTCCAGTAGGTGATGAACGTGAGCAGGAATACCGTGACGATCATGTTGAGTGCCTGCGGGAAGATGATGCTGAGCATGATGCGAAGATTGGATGCGCCGTCGATCTTTGCCGCCTCGGTGTATTCCTTCGGGATGGCCTTGAACATGGCCACGAACGTCAGGAAATAGACACCCAGGAAATTGAACTTGAGAACGCCCATGCTGAACCAGGTGCCGTAGATGCCGAGCCGCTGCAGCATCCGAAGCTCGGAGGCAAGGCCGCCGACGATGGGGATGCACATGGTAATGACAACGAAGTTGTAAACGATTTTGGAGAACTTGTAGTCAAACCTTGCGACCAGGTAGCTCACCACGGAGGTGACGAGCACCCAGACGCCTGCGCAGATCACGGAATACAGCACCGAATGGATGTACATACCGAGGATATTGTAGGTGATCGAGGTCTCGTCTGCAGTGATCATCATACATTCTCTGGCGATCTTGTAGTTATCGGTTGTAAATTTGAATGCAGGGCCGTTTGTGAAGATCCGGTCGTTGTAGAAGTTGAAGTAGCTGAATCTCTCCGTAAAGGAGGATACGAGCGACCACAGCGCCGGGAAAAGCAGACCGAGCACATAGATGACAAGCAGGATGCCGGTCAAAACGCCGATCACGCCGGCCTTTTCGCGTTTGGGTTTCAGTTTTCGAGCCATATCAGTCATCCTCCCTGTTCAGCAGCTTGCGGACAACCGTTACAACGGGAATCAGAATGATCGAGCAGATGAGACCGAGGAAGGCGGACTTGCAGTAGCCGGTCTCTCCGTTGACGACCAGCGTGTACAGAAGATATCCGATGGTCTTATCGTGCGGGCTGGCACTGGTGCTCATGAAGTTAAAGACGTTGTTATCGTTGGTGAAGAAGCAGGCAATGCCGGTGATGATAAACACGCTGACTGCCGGAAGAATGTTCGGCAGGATGATGTGGCGGAATTCCTGCCACGGGGAGGCACCGTCTACCTTGCCGGCCTCGATGATGGAGGAGTCGATCCGATCCATTGTGGCCGAATAGATGAGCGTCTGCGCCGCAAAGCCCGTCCAGACCGTGAACAGCGTAATGAGGGTATAGCGAATATTGCCGTCGGCAGTCGGAGAAAACGGATCCTCTACGACCTTTCCGAACAGATATTGCAGCCATGCGGGAACGCCCAGGCCGACCGTCTTCTTGTAGAGCACCGTCAGCAGGATCGCAGGAATGATGCTCGGCAAAAACAGCATAAAGCGGAAGAACAGACTGCCTGCGTGCCGCTTATAGATGTAGTAAGCGAACAGAATTGCCAGGACCGTGCCTGCAAGCTGGGTATAAAGGTAGATCATGAAGGAGTTTTTCACCATCGCCCAGAAACCGGCGGTCCTCACCTGGTCGTTCAAAAACCAGTTGATATTGGAATGGAGATCCCAGGAGTAACCGTCTTCGACATCAAAGCGCTGGAACGCCATCATGATGGTCTGGAAATTGACACCGAAATAGAAGATACAGAGCTGGATCAGCGGCAGAATCATCAGCGCGCAGTAGAAGATCAGATCTCTTTTATCGCGGTGCTTTTTATTGAGCCCGACAGGCTGCGGAGTTTTCATATTGCCGTCCTCTTTATGTGTTGATTGAAGCTTTCGATTCAGAGAAGCTTTACGGAATCAAGCGTATTGCGATGTTCAGAGTTTTCTGTTACAAATCAGAAACCGTCCCAACGGGTCTCGAAGTAGACCTCCTGCGAGGAGAAATAATCCTCGGCAGAGCCATCTGACACCTCGCTGAAATACAGCCACGGATTTCTGTATTCGTAGCCGTCAACGCTGGTCGTCCATGCCCAGGCGAAGGATGCAAACTGAAGGGGATTGTCAAGAACTTCTTCACGGTTGGTGTAGGGATAGATCACGTCACCGGTTTCCTTGATTTCCAGGATGGACTTGCAGTAGGTGGTGAGCTTTTCACTGTCTTCCTTGGTAACGGGGTAGTCGAGCGGGCGGGTCATATTGACCTCTGCCGTGAAGTGAGACAGCTCTTCATCGGTGTGCAGGAATTCCATAAAGGCAAGTGCCAGATCCATGTGGGCGGTGTTGTTTGCAATAAAGCCGTAGGAGCTGGAGGCACCGAGCCAGCAGGGCGTCTGACCGATCTTGTCCTCGGTTGCGTGGGGCTTGGGCATGACTGCGTAGTTGTGGCGGTCATACTTGCCGTCATTGAGCTCCTTAAAGCAGGCTTTCGCTTCGTTTTCCCACCAGGAGCCCTCTAAGATCATGGCGATGGGCTGGTCGTTGACGATGCCGCCGCGGACATAGCTCTTCTGTGCGTTGATGTGGGTATCGGACATCTTATAGTTGTCCTTGGGAGTGAGAATATCGTGGGCAAACTGCAGGGAGTAATATCTGCCTGCCTGACGCTGCAGCTCATAGCCGTTGTCCCATTCGATCTGTTCTGCGGGAAGCTCGGTCACCTTGCCGCTTTCGGAAACCTCGATGAGGTCGGTGGCAGTGCCGTCAAAGGTGAAGTTCAGCGCCATCTGCTCTGCACCCTCGTAGTTTGCGTAGTACTCATACAGGAAGTTTGCAATGTAGTCGGTGGCGTTTGCCGCGCAGATGAACGGGGTCACGCCCTCGTCCTTGATGTGGTCAACGAGAACGGCGAAGTCTGCATAGGTTGCGGGCATGCCGTCGTCCGAGGTGCCGGCCTTGCCGTCGGGGCCTTCTGAAAGATCGCCGCTTGCGTTTGTAAAGCTGCCGTCCTTAGCAAAGTAGAAGGACTTGGAATTCCACAGATCCAGGTCATATGCGAAGGAATAGAAGGATTCATAGAAGGGGATCGCATAGTATTTGCCGTCGATGCACAGGAAGTCCTGCAGGGCTTCGGGGATCTTATCAAGAATGGTACGATCCTCGCCGTATGCAGTGAGCGGCTTGGTCATGATGCCGGTCAGGTCGGCCATCTGGTCGTTGTTCGTCATTGCGTAGTAGTCCACTGCCTCAACGAAATAGATGTCGTGGGTCAGCGGGGTGAACGCCATGGAGGAGCCGTCAAAGCTGCGGCTTGCGGCAATAGTGATATGACAGCCGGTCTTGCCGTCTTCAAAGGATGTATTCTGATTCAGGATTTCGAAGCGGCGTGCGGCATCCTCGAGCCACTTGCTGCCCAGACCGCCGTCCCAGGTCGCAATCGACAGCTGCGTTGCATTTGAATAATCAATGTTTGACTCCGTGCCGTTGGGATCCTTCACGGTGCCGATGCCGCAGGCGGAAAGCAGGGTGGCAAACACAGAAAGTGCCAATACCAGTGCAATGAGTTTCTTTTTCATAAGATTGACCTCTTTTCTTGAAATGTTGTGTGATCAGGGGAGTACTTCAAGCACTTCCTCGGGCGGCTCGGTATAGAACTTGGTACCGTTGACGCCCTTGAGCTTGATGTAAGATGTGTCGAAATGAATTCCCCAGCCGTTGTCATAGTTGACGAAGTCGCCCTGGAGGATCAGAACGTCGTTTGCCCGCAGCGGTGATACATCGCCGAGCAGCCACGGGTCGCAGACGAGGAAGTAACCGGTCGTGGAGCATTTCAGAAGTCTGCAGTCAACGGTATACAGCTCGCCGTCACGCACGATCCTGAGGTTGCCGTCCATGGTCGGCTCATAACGGATCGTCCAGCTGGTGTCCACGGGAATGTCGTTTGTCCAAAGGTTGAAGTAAACGCCGTCCGTTCCGTTTTCAAGCAGCTGGAACCAGCCGTTTTCATGCTTGTTGAGCTCACTCGCCTGAACGATGCACGGCCCGATATCCTCGGGCGCCGTCGCCCATGTGGGAACGACCTCCTCCCAACCGCCGTAGGTCTCAACCTCGGTGGTATTCTGCTTTGCGCCTTTTCCCGCACCTGCGGAACAGCCGGCCAAAAGGCTGACGGTGAGCAGCGCTGCAAGCAGAAGAATAATCAACTTTTTCAAAAGATCCCTCCTCGAGATATACTTACACTTATACCTATTGTATTTTACCTTTTTCGTGCGACAATGTCCATACATTTGCCTCAAAAAGTGGTACCCTGGTACTATTTTCTAGGATAAAATGACAGGAAAATTCAGAAAAAGCGGTGATGTGCTGTGTAAAAAGCACATCACCGCTTTGAAATTGGCAGATTCTTCTGTTTTTGCCTTATTTATACAGCGGGCCGTAGGCGCTGCAGGCGCGGTAATCCTGGCCTTCCTTGTCCATACCGAAGGCATTCCATGCTGCCGGACGGAAGATTTCCGTCTCGGGAACGTTGTGAAGACACACGGGGATGCGGAGCATCGAGCACAGCGTAATGAGGTCTGCGCCGATGTGGCCGTAGGAGATGGCACCGTGGTTGGCACCCCAGTTGTTCATCACATCGTAGGCCGTGGCAAAGGGGCTGCCGGGGATGCCGTCGCAGCGCGGAGTAAACCAGGTGCAGGGCCACGTGGGATTGGTGCGCTCCATGAGGGTATCTGTCACCTCATCCGGCAGCTGCACCGTCCAGCCCTCGGCAATCTGCAGCACGGGGCCGAGACCCTTGACGAGATTCAGGCGGATCATCGTTGCGGGCATTTCCGCACGGGTAACAAAGTGGCTCGAGAAGCCGCCGCCGCGGAAGTTATCAAAGCCGGCCTCGCACCAGACGGTGGCGTCGGTCATCTTCCGGATGTCCTCGTCCGTGACATCCCACCACTTTTTCATCACGGGCTTGCCGTCTTCGTCGCGGCACTCGCCGCAGGCATCCAGGCAGGCGGCGCCGGAATTGAGCAGATGAATGATGCCGCCGTTTTCCTTTGCCTTGCCCTCTAAATCGTAACCGGTCACGCGCTTGGTTGCTTCCGGCGACCAGAAGGTACGCACATCGGCAAAGATCTGTGCGCGGTTGGTCAGAAGCTCCATAAAGAGCATCCCGATGCCGTTGAGCACGTCATTTTCGGTGGCAAAGACCATCGGCTCTTTCTTGCCGGTAAAGTCAAACGAGGAATTGAGAATTGCCTCGGGATAGTCGCAGTTCGGCCAGTGATCTGTCCACTGTCTCTGTCCCTGGAAGCCAGCCGCGATGGCGTTGTGGCCGAGCATTTCTTCCTTGAACTGCGCGGGAAGCTTGGGGTTGCCCTGCATCAGATCCTTGATGATGCAGTACATCTTGATGGTGAACTCCCACTGCTTTTCCTTTTCTTCGGGGGTGAAGCGGATACGGCGCTTTTCACCCATGAAGTCAACAGATTCGGGGTTGTCGTCTCGGCCTTCTTTGCAGTGCTCCTTTGTCCAGGCAAGCGCTTTTTCATAGGCATCAACGTCATAGATGCCTTCCTCCATGCGGCGGAGGATCTCGACCTCATCCACAGACTCCACACGCAAGCCGAGGTATTCTTCCATAAAGGATTGATCCATGATCGAACCGCCGATGCCCATCGTGACGGAACCGATCTGCAGGTAACTCTTGCCGCGCATGGTCGCTGCGGCAACGGCTGCACGGCCGAAGCGGAGCAGCTTTTCCTTGACGTCCTCGGGGATCCTTGTCACATCGTCCCGATCCTGCACCTCATGGCCGTAGATGCCGAAGGCGGGCAGACCCTTCTGCGCGTGCGTTGCAAGAACGGAGGCAAGATACACCGCGCCGGGACGCTCTGTGCCGTTGAAGCCCCAGACCGCCTTGATGGTCTTGGGATCCATGTCCATCGTTTCGCTGCCGTAGCACCAGCAGGGAGTGACGGAAAGGGTGATGGCAACGCCCTCCTTGCGGAACTTTTCCGCGCAGGCGGCAGACTCCGGCACTCTGCCGATGGACGAGTCCGCGACGACAACGCGCACGGGATCGCCGTTGGAATAGGTCAGGTTTTCCTCAAAGAGTTTTTTTGCAGCTTGTGCCATTGCGCTGACCTGGTCTTCAAGACTCTCTCGAAGCATCATCGGGCCGCGCCGTCCGTCCACGATCGGACGGATGCCGATTGCGGGATATTCGCCAACATAACGGTTTTCAGACATTTCGGTTCCCTCTTTCATGCGGCATTTTGCGCCGTTTGTGTGTTTTGCAGGGCAATACTGTATGTGCAGTATTTTCCCTCTGCGGTATACCTTGTGATTTCTATGCTTTCGGGATAAACCTGTAACACGCCGAGCGTCAGCACATTGGTGCTGATCGCGCTTTCGGTGTTGTTGGAATAACCGACATAGCCATAATTCAGATAGGAAAATGCGAGCGTGATCTTCCGGCTACCCTCGATCCTGCTTGAATCGCTCTTTGCGGGAACCGGAACATACAAAGACTCGCCCTTTGCAACGTAGTTCACCGAGCCGCCGATGGAATCATCATAGCTGCCGGAGTGACTGTGACCGAACAGATAAACAATGTCAAGCCGGTGGCCGTAGCTGTTCAGAAGCTCCGCAAGCTCTCCGCCGCAGGCATTGTCTGCACGCTGGCTGTCATGCAGCGGAAGATGGCCTGCAACGATCACCGGGCGGGAATCCTTCTGCTTTACCAGATCGGACAAAAAGCTGTCCAAATCCTGCAGGGTCTTCTCTACCTGTTCCGGCGTCTGCCCGGAGGGGAAGTCATCCTCGTTGATCGAATAGACGATAAATGCCCCCATATCATGCGCCCCTGTCGGAGCCAAGGCGGAGGTCAGATTGTCATGGTTGCCCTGCACAAAAATCGCATTTTGCGCAAGAAATTCGGGGTAAGCCCCTGTCAACTCGTCGGTGATTTTCCGGATGTTGTCATCGGGATCCTGCTCGGTTTTGATGCTGTAGTCGCCGCCGAAAAGCGCACAGTCCGGCGTCGGCACACCGGAGGCGGCTGCCTGATCGAGCAGGGCACGGAACATAAAAAAGGTACCGTCATTCTGAAAGTCCGAGGCCATCACGACCGTTACCAGCGGCACGGCGTCCGACGCCGCGGAGGGCGTTGCAGGCGTTGCTCCCGCGCCGGCACAGCCTGTGATACAAACGATCAGCAAGACTGCTGCCGACAAAACGGCAATCATCTTTTTTTCGGTTCGTTTCATCGGTTCCTCCCGGGCTTACATTGCCTCTGCCAGCTTGTCCAGACGTCGGTTGCGGAAATAGAGCACCAGGTCTGCCGTAACCATCACGGTGTTGAGAATATAGAAGAACACGACATACCATTTTGCCTCGGTATAGAAGCATTTTGCGGTGATCCCGCACAGGTAGCCCACCAGAATGAGAATCAGAAACAGCAGGCTCTTGCCCTTTGCGGTACGGGATTTATAGGATTTTATCACGTTCGCCGGCCAGGATGCGCCGAACAGAACGACCATTGCGATCTCTAAAATTTCGCCCATTTATTTTTCCTCATAATTCAAAACTGCCTTGTGTGCACAGGCTTTCAAGGTTTCGATCTCCTGCGGTGTCAGGTCGCAGTCCTGTGCAGGGTCGTATTTGCTCTCGAACGGAGAAATGCCTGTGAAAATTTCATACCAGACATAGCCCGACACGATCTTGCCTCTGTCATTTAAGTGCAGGGCGTCGCGGTTGAAGGTGTCACCCATAAAGGTCTGCCGTGCAAGCTGTACTGCCTCGCCCGAGGGGATGATCGGAGCGTTTTCGGTTTCCTTTGAAAATACGGCATAGGCTTGCTTGATTTTTTCATACATATCCGTCTGCGAGGTGTAGCCGAAATTCGCAAGGTCAATGGTGCCGCCCAAGTAGCCCCAGGTCATGTGGAGCAGAAGTTTTGCAGCGGGTACCTTTTCTTTGATGTGTGCGGCAAGCACCGTGGCATAGGGCTGGAAGGTCTCATACTTTCCGCTCAGACCGCTGACCTGCTGCATCGTGACATAGTCCCAGTCATTTGCCTCCAGACCGAAATCCAGATCTACGGGCGTAACATCATACACATATTCCGGGGTGTAGTAGCGGAAATCATAATCGCGTTTGCCGTTGGTGATATTGTTGTAGTGCCGTTCCAGCGAACAGCCGCCGATATACAGATAGCCTACCCGGAGATCAATCCCGTCCGCCAGCGCCATATGGCGCAAAAAGGTCGTGGAATCCTGGGAAAAGCTGTTGCCGACGGCGAGAACTTTGATGCACTTTTCGCTTCGAGCGGTTTCTGAGCAGTAAAAACGGTCATTCATGGCGATGCCTTCCTTTT
>JAKSPM010000069.1 GCA_024404825.1 Clostridia bacterium | reverse complement strand
TATCAATGCAATTACAGGTGCACGATCGTGCCGCTTTCGCCCTTGACGGCCTTGCCGGCGTTCTCTAAAGATGCAATGATGGCGCTGCCGCCGGTCTTTGCAAAGGAGATGGCTGCCTTGACCTTGGGGAGCATGGAGCCGGGTGCGAAATGACCCTCTTCGCAGTACTTTTCAGCGTCTGCAACGCTCATTTCGTCCAGGGATTCCTGGTTGGGCTTGCCCCAGTTGATGGCAACGCGGTCAACTGCCGTCAGGATGACGAGAGCGTCAGCCTTGACCAGCTCGGCGAGCTTAGCGGAAGCAAAGTCCTTGTCGATGACAGCGGGCGTGCCGTAGAGCTTGCCGTCCTTGCGGATGACGGGGATGCCGCCGCCGCCGACGGTAATGACAACATTACCTGCGTCGATCAGGGAGTTGACCATGTTCTTTTCAATGACGTCCACGGGCTTGGGGGAGGGAACGACCTGACGGTAGCCGCGGCCTGCGTCCTCGACCATCGTGTAGCCTTTTTCTGCCGCAATACGGTCAGCCGTTTCCTTGTCGTAGAAAGCGCCGATGGGCTTGGTGGGATTCTGGAAAGCGGGGTCGTTTTCGTCAACGAGCACCTGCGTCACGACGGTTGCAACGTCCTTTTTGATACCACGCTCAGCAAGCTCATTGCCGATGGCGTTCTGCAGATGGTAGCCGATGTAGCCCTGGCTCATTGCGCCGCATTCGGGGAAGGGCATATCGGACTTGATGGCCTTGGCCTCTGCTGCCGTGCCCATGCCGAGGTTGATCATGCCGACCTGCGGGCCGTTGCCGTGCGCGATGATAACTTCATTGCCCTGCTCGATCAGGTCAACGATGGGCTTTGCGGTCTCGCGAACGAGGGAGAGCTGTTCATAGGGAGTGTTGCCCAGAGCGTTGCCGCCGAGTGCAATAACGATTCTTTTTGCCATTGTATATACCTCTTATCGTAGTTTGCGCGGAAGCGTTTGCTTCCGCGCAAAGTGGTTTGTTTAATGCTTAGAACATTTTACGCTTGTTGTCAGCAGCGTCGAGATCCATCAGAGCGTTGACCGGATCCTTGACCTGAGCAAGGAAGATCATAGCAGCGATGATATACGGCTTGAAGGAAGCCTGCTTGTACAGAGGAACAAGGTAGCGATCGAATACGGAGTTGTCGACTTCGCCTTCGGGGCAGGACAGACCAGAGATGTCAGCGGGCAGGCAGTGCAGATAAAGAGCCTTGCCGTCACGGGTGAGCTTCATCATTTCTTCGGTGCAAGCCCAGTCCTTATGCTCGGCGTTCTGCTTCAGCAGTCTCTGCTCGAGCTCATCGATGCCCTTCTGATCGCCCTTGGAGTACAGAGCGGTGCGTTCTTCCATTGCCTTGAACGGAGCCCAGGACTTCGGATAAACGATGTCTGCGTCCTTGAAAGCTTCTGCCATGGAGTTGGTCTTGCTGAACTTGGAGCCGTACTTTTCGCAGTTCTTGCGAGCAACTTCTTCGACCTCGGGGAA
The DNA here is from genome assembly GCA_024404825.1 of Clostridia bacterium. Lineage (GTDB taxonomy): Bacteria > Bacillota > Clostridia > Oscillospirales > Oscillospiraceae > JAKSPM01. The sequence continues at coordinate 5,878 of JAKSPM010000069.1, read as the reverse complement.
GACTTCATAGCCTTCCGGATGGGCGAGGGTAACGTCCATGCCGAAGCGGGTGAACAGGCCGATAACGCCCTGCGGGACGGACAGAGGCTTGCCGTAGCTGGGAGAGTAAGCCCAGGTCATAGCAACCTTCTTGCCCTTGAGGTTTTCCACGCCGCCGAAGTAGTGGATGACATGAAGCATATCAGCCATGCACTGGGTGGGATGGTCAACGTCGCACTGCAGGTTGACGAGGGTGGGTCTCTGCTCTAAGATACCGTCACGGTAGCCGTCTTCTAAGGCGTCCATAAAGGTCTTCTGATATTCGTGACCCTGATGGATATACATATCGTCGCGGATGCCGATGACGTCAGCCATGAAGGAGACCATGTTTGCGGTCTCGCGGACGGTTTCGCCATGAGCGATCTGGGACTTCTTCTCATCGAGAACCTGTTCTTCTAAGCCGAGCAGGTTGCAGGCGGAAGCGAAAGAGAAACGGGTACGGGTGGAGTTGTCACGGAACAGGGAGATGCCGAGGCCGGAGTTGAAGACCTTGGTGGACTTGTTGCGCTCGCGCAGATCGCGCAGGGCGTCAGCTACGGTAAAGACAGCGTCGATCTCGTCGTCGGTCTTGTCCCAAGTCCAGTAAAAGTCGTTCTTGTACATGTTATTGATGTGCAGAGTTTCAAGATGTCTTGCAAGTTCTACGGTTTTGCTCATTTATTTTTCCTCCGAATATTTTTTTGTATCGGGCGGCAGGGCGCCGCCCGTTGATTAACGAATTCTTACTTGATGTCGTTGCCGGTCAGTTCCTGACGGAAGGAGGTAGCGGAGCCGTCCTTGTTTTCGGGCTTGTACAGGGCGGGAACTGCTGCGTACAGAGCGGCGCAAACAACGAGGTCCTGCTTCCAGGTGATCTCATTGGGAGCGTGTGCCTGGGATTCTGCACCGGGGCCGAAGCCGACGCAGGGGATGCCATAGCGACCCTGGATGGAAACGCCGTTGGTGGAGAAGGTCCACTTGTCAGTCAGCGGACGGCCTTCGCGCTTTTCGCGTGCGGTTTCGTCAACATAGAGTCTCTTGTCGCCCCACAGAGCGTGGTGTGCGTCGATCAGAGCCTGAACGTGGGGAGCGGATTCCTTGTTGATCCAGGTGGGGAAGAAGCATTCGGTCTCGTAGACGTGGCCGTTCCATGCGGGACGGTCGTACATATACATGGAGACCTTGACGTCCTTGGCATACTTCTTGCAGGCGGGGAGATCTTCGATTTCCTTCAGGCAGGACTGATAGGTCTCGCCGGCGGTCATGCGGCGGTCAATGGAGATCGCGCAGGAGTCAGCAACAGCGCAGCGGGAGGGAGAGGTGTAGAAGATCTGGGAGGTGGTGCAGGTGCCGCGGCCGAGGAAGCGGGCGTCTTCGTAGTGGTCGGGGTTGTACTTCGGGTCGAGCATCTTGACAAGACCCTTGATTTCCTTGTCGTCGGAAGCGTCGTTCTCGTTGAGGTCACGGACATTGAGCAGGATCTCAGCCATCTTGTGGATTGCGTTGTCACCGCGCTCGGGAGCGGAGCCGTGGCAGGAGACACCGTGAACGTCAACACGGATTTCCATACGGCCTCTGTGACCGCGGTAGATGCCGCCGTCGGTGGGTTCGGTGGAAATAACGAACTCAACCTGCTCGCGTGCCTTTTCGGGGCCGCCGAAGTATTCGTTAACGATGGACTGCCAGCACATACCGTCGCAGTCTTCTTCCTGCACGGAGCCGACGACCATGATCTTGTAGCCTTCGGGGATGAGGCCGAGATCCTTCATGATCTTTGCACCGTAGGTAGCGGAAGCCATGCCGCCTTCCTGGTCGGAGCCGCCGCGGCCGTAGATGATCTCATCGGTCTCGTAGCCCTCGTAGGGGTCATGTTCCCAGTTGTTGATGTTGCCGATACCGACGGTATCGATGTGGGAGTCGATGGCGATGATCTTGTCGCCTTCGCCCATCCAGCCGATGACATTGCCGAGCTTGTCGAATTCGACCTTGTCATAGCCGAGCTTGTTCATTTCTTCTGCGATGCGCTTGACAACGCCCTCTTCCTCGCAGGATTCGGAGGGGATTGCGATCATGTCGCGCAGGAAGCGGGACATGTCGGCCTTGTAGTTTTGCGCTGCGGCCTTGATTGCTTCAAAATTTACATTCATGGGAGTACCTCCAATATAAAATTAAAACGTGGTCAGCGAGCGAGAGCCATCTCGCTCCAAATACATTTTAACATAAAGAAAACAGATGTCAAACAAATTTTAAGAAAAACTAAAAATTATTTTGGAAAAATCGGTTGATTTCTTTTCAAACTATGATATAGTATAAGGGAATCAATAAAAGGGGAGGATGTGCGAATGCTCAGCGATTCCGAGCGCGAAGCTCTGCAGCGCATCGCCAAGGGTGTTGCGGCGCAGTTCGGCAGCGGCTGCGAGGTCGTTGTCCACGAGATCTCCGAGAAAAGTGCATATCATTCCATCATTGCCATTGAAAACGGTCATGTGACCGGCAGAAAGTTAGGTGACGGCCCTTCCCATGTGGTTTTGGAGCAGTTAGGCAAGACCATTGACGCCGAAAAGGCGCAGGATCATTTCTGCTACCTCACCAAAACCCCGGACGGCAAGATCTTAAAATCTTCTACGGTCTATATCCGCGATAACGAGGGCAAGGTCGCAGCCCTGTTCTGCATCAACTTCGACATCTCCGCGCTGACGATGGTCGATTCGGCCATTTCGGGGATCCTGGCCGTGCAGGATCAGGAGCAGAAGGAGCCCGAGCGTATCAACCTCAATGTCAATGACCTGCTGGATGACCTGATCCGCCAGTCTGACGAGCTGGTAGGGAAGCCGGTCGCCATGATGACCAAGGATGACAAGGTCAAGGCGATCCAGTTCCTTAATCAGAGCGGTGCGCTGCTGATCACCAAATCCGGCGATAAAATTGCGAAACATTTTGGCATATCCAAGTACACTCTATATTCTTATCTAGATATCAAACAGGAGGAAAAAACAAATGTCCAAAATTGATCTCAGCATCAACAAGACCGGTCTGGAGCACAACCTCCAGAAAGCCAAGGAAAACAACATCATCATCCCGACCTTCGCACAGATGCAGAATCCCGACCTGATCCCCGAGAAGATCAAGGCCAAGCTGACCAACGTCGGCCTGTGGGACGTCAACCCCCTCAACCTGTTCCGTATTACCTGGAAAAACGAGCCCAAGGAATTCGGCGGCCTGTACCAGAAGACTCCTAACTATATCGAGTTCCCGTCCGAGCTGACCGGCGTCAAGGCACGTATCGTTGCCATGGCAGGCAAGTGGTTCCCCACCGGCTGCCATAAGGTCGGCGCCTCCTTCGGCTGCTTAGCACCCCGTCTGGTCACCGGCCAGTTCGATGCTACCTATCATCACGCTGTATGGCCCTCCACCGGCAACTACTGCCGCGGCGGTGCTTTCAACTCCAAGCTCCTTGCCTGTGACTCCGTTGCAATTCTTCCCGCAGAAATGTCCAAGGAACGCTTTGACTGGCTGAAGTCCATCGCAGGCCAGATCATCGCCACCCCCGGCTGCGAGTCCAACGTCAAGGAAATCTTCGACAAGACCTGGGAACTGAAGCAGGATCCGACCATGATGATCTTCAACCAGTTCGAAGAAATGGGCAACCCCGTATGGCACTACAATGTCACCGGCGAAGCTCTGTCCACCGTCTTCGAGTCCATCAAGCGTGACGGCGATCAGCTCTTCGGCTGCGCATTCACCTCCGGCTCCGCAGGCACCATGTCCGCAGGCGACTACATCAAGGATAAGTATCCCAGAGCAAAGGTCGCAGTCGGTGAAGCACTCCAGTGCCCGACCATCGTCAACAACGGCTTCGGCGGCCACCGCATCGAAGGCATCGGCGACAAGCACATCCCCTGGATCCACAACGTCAAGAACACCGACATGGCAATCGCCATCGACGACGAAGATTCCCAGAGACTTCTCCGCCTGTTCAACAAGGAAGACGGCAAGAAGTACCTCCGCGAAGAGCTTGGCTTGTGCCCCGAACTCATTGAGAAGCTGAGCTGGCTCGGCATTTCCGGCATTGCAAACGTTCTTTGCTGCATCAAGATGGCCAAGTATTACGAGCTGACCGAGAATGATGTCGTTATGACCGTTCTGACTGACTCCGCTGTCATGTACGGCTCCCGTATTGCAGAGCTCGACGAGATGCACGGCGAATACAACACCAAGGAAGCTGCAATCGACCACAACCTGCATATGCTCGGCCTCAAGACCGACAACCTCATTGAGCTGACCTATGCTGACCGCAAGAGAGTCCACAACCTCAAGTATTACACCTGGGTTGAGCAGCAGGCTCGCGACATCAAGGATCTCAACGATCTGTGGTACGACACCAAGGGCACCTGGGACGCAGTTCATGCACAGGCAGCCGAGATCGACGAACTCATCAACGAATTCAACGAAGCAACCGGCCTTCTGAAGAATCTGTAAGAATAACGATCGGGGAGGGCAATGTCCCTCCCCGTTTTGTATGAAAGGATAAAACTATGCGTAATGTGATCTGCGGCCGCTGCGTCAAGTGCGGCAAGGAATATGAAGCCGTCCCGAATCTGACCAACTGCTCCTGCGGCGGCATTTTGGATATCATCTATGATTATGACTATATTAAGGCGCATTTAACCAAGGAAATGATGGCAGAGCGCAAGAATAACTCCATGTGGCGTTATCGTGAGCTGCTCCCCATCGAAGAAACCACGCCCGATACGCCCCTGCGCGTTGGCTGGTCGCCCCTGTACGAGGCTGACCGCCTTGCAAAAGAGCTCGGCATCAAGAAGCTGTGGATCAAGGACGACGGCCTGAACCCCACCGCCTCCTTAAAAGACCGCGCTTCCGCTATGGCAGTAGCCAAGGCAGGCGAGGCAGGAGCCAAGGTCATTGCCTGCTCCTCTACCGGCAACGCAGCTTCCTCTCTGGCAGGCAACGCAGCCGCAGCGGGCTTCAAAACCTATATCTTCGTTCCCGAGCGTGCACCCAAGGGCAAGGTCGCACAGTTGATGACCTTCGGCGCCAATGTCGTTTCCGTCAAGGGCAACTATGAGGAGACCTTCGAGCTGTCCAAGGCCGCCATCGACAAGTGGGGCTGGTATAACCGCAATGCGGCCATCAATCCCTACCTGTCCGAGGGCAAGAAGACCGTCTCTTTGGAAATTGCCGAGCAGCTCGGCTGGCAGATGCCCGATTACCTCGCCATCTCCGTCGGCGACGGCTGCACCATCGCAGGCGTCTGGAAGGGCTTAAAAGACCTCTACGCTATCGGCTTTATCGATAAGCTGCCGCGCCTGATCTCCGCACAGGCAGAGGGCTGCCACCCCATCAACCGCGCCATCGCAACCGGCGAAGACTGGTTCCCGATGGAAGAAAACACCTTAGCTGACTCCATCGCTGTCGGCGTTCCGAGAAATGCAGACAAGGCACTGAGTGCCATCCGCGAATCGAACGGCATCGTTGTCAATGTGACCGATGAGGAGATCATGGCAGCGCAGAAGCTGGTCGGCAGAACCACCGGCGTGTTTGGTGAGCCTGCAGGCGTCACCGGTGCAGCGGGGCTGAAAAAGCTTTGCGAGCAGGGCGTCATCGGCGCAAACGATACGGTCGTTTCCGTCATCACCGGCAACGGCCTGAAGGACGTTGCAAACGCTATCAAGGCCTGCGGTGACCCCATGAGCTGCCCCAACGATATGGATCAGCTTCTCAAGGTCTTCGCCGAAAAGGGCATTGACCCCGATCAGGAATAAACCGAATAAATAAAGGGCCTCCGAAAGGCGGCGTCAATTAGGGATTTTGTAGGTTTTGAACGCGCCTTTTCCGCTCA
>JAKSPM010000068.1 GCA_024404825.1 Clostridia bacterium | reverse complement strand
CCTCACAAGGGGAGGCTTTAGAAATCAGCTCGCTAAACACAAATTTATCGTTCTTTTGCGTCCGGAGTTGAATGCCACGCAAAGTATTCAGACAAAATAAAAAAGACAGGCAAAACCTGTCTTAATTATTGTATTAGTCAGAATCAGATGGCACGCTCAACCTTGTTGGAACGGAGACATCTTGTACAGACGTATACATGGCGCGGAGTACCATCGACAATCGCCTTCACACGCTTTACATTGGGCTTCCACATTCTGTTAGAACGTCTGTGGGAATGGGAGACCTTAATTCCGAAGACAACACCCTTGCCGCAAATATCGCACTTAGCCAATAGCTGCACCTCCTATCCATTCGGTAGTAAAGACAAAATCTTGCGTCAGTCATAGACGCCGCGAATTATAATATCAAACCTTTAGAGAAAAAGCAAGCAAAATTTTGAATTTTTTTTCGATTTTGAAAAAAAGATGCCAAATACGGAACAACAGGTTGATTGTGTGAGCTATTTCGGATATAATAGTATTATTCTTTGGAAAAATTCGGCAGTTTATGGGGAGTAGAAGCATGGCTAAAAATTACAGCGTACCGCTCGATCAGCTGGTCAGTCAGTTTAACTTAACCATCGCACACAAGGCCACTGATTATGATACCATCCATATTACAGTCGATGATGTCTCCCGTCCCGGCTTACAGCTTGCGGGCTTCTTTGACCACTTCGAGCCGATGCGGATCCAGGTCATCGGCCGTGTGGAGGATGCCTACCTCGGCAAGCTCTCCGGCGAGGAACGCTCGGTGATCTTTGACCGTTTCTTCTCCTATAAGATTCCCGCGCTCATCATCTGCCGCGACATCACGCCGGTTCCCGAATGTCTGCAGATGGCAAAGAAGCATGATGTCACAGTCCTGCGCTGCCTGGAGTCTACTTCTTATCTCGTTTCCAGCCTCATTACTTACCTTAAGAGCGCTCTCGTCCCGAGAATTACCCGTCATGGCGTTCTGGTGGAGGTTTACGGCGAGGGCTTGCTGCTGACAGGTGAGAGTGGCATCGGTAAGAGTGAGGCCGCTGTAGAGCTTCTGAAGCGCGGACACCGCTTGATCGCGGATGACGCAGTCGAGATGCGCATGGTTGCCTCCAATCAGCTTGCCGGCAGAGCGCCGGAGCTGATTCGTGACTATATCGAAATTCGCGGCATCGGCGTGATCAATGTTGCAAAGCTCTTCGGTATGGCTGCCATCAAGGAAGAGAACTTTGTCGATCTCATCATCAACCTTGTCCCCTGGGGCGAAAATCATGTTTATGACCGTCTCGGCCTGGAGGATCAATATGTTGAAATTCTCGGCGTCAAGGTGCCGTCCATCACGATCCCGGTCACGCCCGGCAGAAACCTTGCTGTGATCTTAGAGGTCGCCGCGATGAACAACCGTCAGCGCAAGATGGGCTACAATGCGGCCGCCGAGCTGACCGAAACGCTCAACCGTCATTTTGATGAATCGGCGGGACAAAAATTCTGATCGCCCCTTCATCTGTGAATAATCGAAGCAAAAAGCAAATAAGCTATTATTAGACTAATATGGAAAGGAACATTTCTATGAAAAAAGCATGGAAGTATGCGCTGCTCGGCGCAGCAGCCGTCGCCCTGATCCCCTTTAAGATAAAGCGTGAGGAAAACGGCGATTTTGACTACCGTTCTCTGCTGTTCGGTATCAGCAAAAAAACCGATGCCGCAAACGGCGAGCCGGAAATCAGCCTGCATTTCTTTAATCTGCCCGAATTCAAATCAGACGATGATCTGTTTGATGATGAATGGAATGTTGATGAGGCTGTTACCGTTGTAGACGATAAGCTTGAAAACGCAGCAGAAAAGGTCGAAGACGCAGTGGAGGATAGTTTCTCAGCCAACTGAAAAATGAATCACAAAAATCGGCTGTCTCATTTGAGACAGCCGATTTTGCGTTATCAGTTACATTTTTTCGGGTGCTTCAAAGCCGAGAATGTCAATGGAGGTCTCCAAAACAGCCTTTGCCAGCGCGATCAGTGCTACATAGCCTGCCTGCTTTTTCTCATCCGGCTCCGTAAGGATCTTCGTCTCGTGGTAGAACTTGTTGGCACAGCCTGCAAGTTCATAAATATAGGCGCAGATGACATTGGGCGCGGCATCACGGTAGGCAAGCTGCAGATTGTCTGCAAAGCGGGAGAGCGTCAGCATCAGGCTCTTTGCCTCCGGAGAATCCGGCGGCAGAATGGGAAGCGCGGATGCGTCTCCGTAGCGGGACAGGATCGACTTGATACGCACGATGGTGTAGAGAATATAAGGACCGGTGTTGCCTTCAAAGGCGGAGAAGCGGTCGATATCAAAGATATAATCCTTGGTGGCAAGGTTGCTGAGGTCACCGTATTTGAGGGCGGCCATGGCGATCAGGCGTGCAGTCTCATCAATCTTATCCTGTGCGACAGTGCCGTTGTCGGCAATTTTGGCGCGGACGAACTCGGTGATCTCTGCGATCAGGGCTTCAAGCCGCATCACACCGCCTGCGCGGGTCTTAAAGGGCTTGCCGTCCTTGCCGTTCATCGTGCCGAAGCCGAGATGGTCAAGGCGAACAGCCTCCGGCAGGAGCGCACCCTTTCTGGCGGCGCGGAAGACCTGCTCAAAGTGGAGATTCTGACGCTTGTCGGTCACATAGAAGATACGGTCGGGGGAATTGTCCTGCATCCGCTGCATGATCGTTGCAAGGTCGGTGGTCGCATAGAGGGTCGCACCGTCCGATTTGACCAAAATACAGGGCGGGAGCTCCTTGGTGTCGCCGGCTTCCTGCACGGGTACAACAAGCGCACCCTCGGAAAGCTCGGTCACGCCGGCCTGCTTCATTTTCTCGATCATCGGAGCAATATAGGGTTCTGCATCACTTTCACCGAGCCAGCTTTCAAAGCTGACATTGAGGCTTGCGTAGTTCTTTTTGAGGTCGGCAACGGACACTTCCATGATCTTGTCCCAAAGCGCCTTGTAACCGCGCTTGCCGATCTGAAGCTGATGGGTCGCCTCGTGTGCCTTTGCGGCAAAGACTTCATCCTCCTTGCTCTTGGCGGAGGCGGTGGGGTAGATCTCTTCTAACTCGGAGATGGTAAAGGGCGCCTGAGCGGGATAGTCGCCCGTAAAGCTGTCGTCAAAATAGGGCAGCTCCGGCTGGCGCTCACAGAGCTCTGCAATAATGAGACCCATCTGCAGACCCCAGTCACCCATATGGATGTCGCCGATAACGGTGTTGCCGAAGAAACGGAACAGGCGCTTGAGCGTCTCGCCAATGATGGCAGAGCGCAGATGGCCGACGTGCAGGGGCTTTGCAACGTTAGGGCCGCCGTAGTCGATCACGATGGTCTGCGGCTGAGCCTCCTGCGTTACGCCGAACTTCTCGGCGGTGCGCATATTTTCAAGGTAGGCTGCCAGATAGTCCGGCGAAAGCTTGAAATTGAGGAAGCCCGGCGGGCAGGCGTCAACGCTTTCAAAGCTGGAGCTTCCTTGCAGCAGTGCTGCAACCTCCTGTGCGATCTGGATGGGTGCTTTGTGATACTGCTTCGCAGCCGCTAAGCTGCCGTTGCACTGGAATTCGCACAGGTCGGGACGGTTGGAAACGGTCACCTTGCCGAAGCCGGCGTCAAAACCGGCGTTTTCAAAGGCCTTTGAGACCTCTTCGGAAATCAGATCAACTAGTTTTTCCATAGAAAAATGGATTCCTTTCTGTTACTTTATCATGCGGATGTCCGTACCAAAGAACTGAATCAGACGGTAAGAGCCGCAAAGACGCGAGGCGATTTGCGGGGAGTAGCGATCCTCAATGACCTCCGGGGTCAGATTTGTGGAGACGATCGTGGAAAGCTTTCTGCGAAGTCTTGCATCAATTACGGTGTAAAGGGCGGAGATCGTGAACTGCGTGGTCAGCTCCGTGCCGAGGTCATCAATGATGAGAAGGTCACAATCGGTATATTTTTTCGCGATAGCGCGCGGGTCTTCGTCGCCGTTTCCGAATTTTGCGGCTTCGAAGTCTGCAAACAGATCCACGGCGGTCTGATAGATGACGGAATAGCCTTTGTCTGCTACCGAGCGGGCAATGCAGGCAGACAGGAAGGTCTTGCCGAGTCCTGTTGCACCGCTGAACAGCAGGCTTTCAGAGCCGGGACGGAAGGCCGCTGCATACTGACGGCAGCTTTGCAGGGTCGCCCGCATGATCCTTCTCGGGCTGGCACCGAGCTCCTCGTCGATCTCGTCGGGATAGTATTCAAGACGGAAGCGGTCAAAGCTTTCCTCACCGTTCATAAACTGCGCGGCAAGCTCCTTTTTTTGCTCCTGACGGCAAAGCTCCTTCAAGCAGGAGCACATTCTGCCGTTAAAGTAGCCGCTGCCTCCGCAGACCTCGCAAACAGGCGTTTTATCAAGCCAGCCGTCCTCATAGCCGGCGGCATCCAAAATCCAGTCGCACTGCTGCTGAAGCTCCAAGCTCCGGTCGCGCAGAGCGGCAATGGCGGCTTGCGGATCCTCGCTTTTCTGAAAAGCGGCCGCAATGGCCTGCGCCGAGAGCTTCCGAAGCTCCAGATCGATTTCTTTCAGCCTGGGATTGTCGCGGTAGGCGTCCGAAAGCCGCGCTTCATATTCTGCTTCCTGCTCAGCTTTCGCTTGATCCAGACGCGCCTTTGCGCGCCGGATGATTTCTTCATTGTATGCCATCGTTACCCTCCTGCGCCAGCAGCTCACGGATCGCGGCCTTGCCGCTTTCGCTGAGCGTTCCGTGCTTCTGATACTGGCTGTTTCTCTTTGCGGGGGCGGTCTTCTTTTCTGCTTTTTTGATATCACTTGCGGTCGTCAGACCTTGCGTGTGCCAGTTCTTCAAAATGGTGTTGCAGTAGCTCCATTTGAACTGAGAAAGATACTTCATCGTCTCCTCGTAGGCAAGACGGATCTCCTTTTCGGTAAAGCCGAGCTCCAGCCACGAGAGAATGTAATGCTCTTCTGCGGAGGTCAGACGGCGGTCTTCGATCTGGAGGAGGGCGGCAATTTTTTTGAGCAGGCCATAGCGCTGCAGGCTTTCCTGCATAAAGGCGGCGGCAAGCTCCATCGTGCAGATGCCGAGATCCGTCCAGCGGTAGGCTTCCTTTTCAATCGAACGCATGGCAGGGGCTCGGTTGATCCCACGCCTGCGGTCTTTTTCGATGCAGTAGGAAAGGAGCATTCCGACGACCTCCGTCGGCAGGCCGAGATAGTCCGTGATGTTGAGCAGAGAAAGGGTCTCTTCTGTTGAGAGTGTGCGGCCGAAACGACGCTGCACCTCACCGAGCAGGTCACGGAACTCGGGGTTTTGCCCGCTCATGCGGCGGAGCAGATCGTTTTCGGTGAATTTCGGACGTTCACGTTCATAGGTGAACGCGGGCTTTTCCCAGAGAGAACGCTGCTGCAAGGCCGCAAAGGCACATTGCAGGCGGGAGGGGGTAAAGCGGAGCTTTTCCGCAGCGTTTTCCGGCGCCTCGCCCATGGATAGGAACAGATAAAGCAGAACGGCGTCACTGTTCCCGGCATCCAAAAGGTTCTGAATTTTCTCTTTTTCGAGGATCAGCTGAGCCATCTGTTTTCTCCTTTCGGCAATACTCCCCATTCTTTTCAAAAATTATAGCACACAGGCAAAAGCCTTTGCAAGGCGTTTGCCTGACAAGAAACGCAAAATTCACCCGAATAAATTTGGCGCTGTCCAATATCTTGGGGATAAAAAGAACAATGCCACAAATTCTTGCCACTTTCGGAAGATTGCGCTTTACTTTCCATACGAAAGAACTATAATGAAAGCAGAAAATAAAGGAAAGACAGATGATGCGTCCGTGCTGAAAAATAAAACCGCCGTGGATATGACGACCGGGTCGATCCTCCGAAGGATCATTACCTTTGCCATCCCGGTGTTTTTGGGAAACCTGTTCCAACAGCTTTATAATACCGCTGACTCCCTGATCGTCGGAAACTTCCTCGGCAAGGAAGCACTGGCGGCAGTCTCCTCGTCGGGCAGCTTGATTTTTATGCTTGTCGGCTTTTTCGGCGGCATTTCGGTCGGCGCGGGCGTTGTGATCTCCTGCTATTTCGGCGCGAAAAATGATAATCAGCTTCAGCGTGCCGTCCATACCGCAGTCGCTTTCGGTTTAGCTGCGGGCGTGATATTAACGGTGATCGGTATTCCGTTGACGCAAAAAATGCTGGAATGGATGGGAACAGCAAAGAATGTTCTGCCTCAGTCTACACTGTATTTCAAGATCTATTTTTCCGGCGTCATTGCATCTGTCATGTATAACATCGCGGTCGGTATTCTGCAGGCTGTCGGTGACAGCTTCCATCCGCTTCTGTATCTGATCGTTTCATCCTGTGTCAACATCGTGCTCGACCTGCTGTTTGTCGGCGTGTTCGGCTTCGGTGTCGGCTCTGCGGCACTGGCGACCATCATTTCGCAGTTCATCAGCGCCGTGCTTGCCTTTGCCCGCCTGATCCGGGTCAAAGGTCCCGTGCAGGTGCACGTGGGGAAAATACGTTTTCATAAGGGAATGCTCGGCGAGATCATCTCTATGGGCATCCCCACAGGCATCCAAAACTCCATCATCGGCTTTGCCAATGTCGTGGTGCAGAGCCATATCAATGATTTCGGAGATGTCGGTATGGCAGGCTGCGGGGCATACTTCAAGATCGAGGGCTTTGCCTTTCTGCCGATCACGTGCTTTGCCATGGCATTGACAACATTTATCAGTCAGAATCTGGGTGCTAAGCAGTATGACAGAGCAAAGCAGGGCGCGAGGCTCGGCGTGCTGTGCTCGGTGTGCCTGGCAGAGATCATCGGTGTGCTGATCTTCATGCTTTCGCCCTTGCTTGTCAAAGCGTTCAACCGCGATCCGGAGGTCGTCTCCTTCGGTGTGCGGCAGGCGCATACCGAAGCGCTGTTCTATTGCTTCCTCGCGTTTTCTCACTGCATTGCCGGTATCATGCGCGGCGCAGGCAAGGCCATCGTTCCGATGCTCGTTATGATGATCTGCTGGTGCGCCATCCGCGTGAGCTATATCACGGTCATCACGGGCTTTACGGACAATCCCGTTGCGGTCTTCTGGGCGTACCCGATCACCTGGTCGCTCTCCTCGGCTGCCTTTTTGTTCTGCTTCCTCAAAACCGACTGGACGCACGGCTTTGAAAAGAAAACCGCGATTGCCCCGTAGGGAACGGTCTTGACCGTTCCGCTTGTGCGCAGCACATATCAAATCTGCAGGATATATCGAATGCCCCGCATATATCGAACGCATAGCGTATATCGAAAAAACAATGTAGGGGCGCACCTGTTGTGCGCCCGATTTTCACACTGCAGATAAGGAGACATCCATGAATCAT
>JAKSPM010000067.1 GCA_024404825.1 Clostridia bacterium | reverse complement strand
AGAGCCCCGTTCCGTATCTTGATTTTGACGGTTTCGGGGTTTATTGACAGTCTGGCTGCCGAAAACCCATCCGGGTTTTCGGCAGTAACATTATCTGTCAGTCCGCTTCGATAAAGCGGAGGATATCTTTGATGTCGTAGCCCTTGTCCATATCGACGACCATGGTTTTCTCCTTCGGGAGCTTGCTCTGCCATTCGTCATACAGACGTTTGACCTCAAAAACATAGAACAGGTCAAGGTCTTCCTCGTATTCGCGGCCGCGGGTCAGCATATGATCTTCGATGGTGTACGGGGAGCAGTCCAAATAGATGTATTTATCAATTGGGGGCATGAGGCTGCTGATGCCATAGCCGAGCTTGCACAAAATTGCAAATTCTTCCTCGGTCAGGTCGCCCTGATCTAAACGGTATTTGGCGATGATAAGGTTTTCCTCGACACTGCGGTCAAAAAAATAGAAGTCCTTGTCGCTCTGTTGCGTGAGGAAATCATCAAAATACTGAGATAAAAACGTGACCTGACTGTGGAACGACCAGCGCTTGGAATCGGCATAATAGTCGCTGATATAGGGGTTTTCATCCGGCCGTTCTTCGTGGAAGGAGGCACGGTCGCCAAGCTGTTCGATCAGCCTTTTCAGCAGCGTTGTCTTGCCTGCGCCGACCGTTCCGCTGATGGCAATATACTTCATGGCGATCCCTCCTTTTTCGACTTTCTTCCCTTATATGATAGCATTAAAATGGCATTGGAATCAAGGACAAAAACCGAAAAAGCAGAAGATTGTAAACTCTGACGAATTTGGGTAGACATAATCAAAAGAATCTTCTATGAAGGGGGCAAATTGTCTTGAAAACAAAAAACAGACTCTCCTCGTCAAAACGCAGAGAGCCTGTTTTCAGTTGCAAAAGATTCTTCGCTTCGCTCACACATTCCGCAGAACGCGTGCATAGCGCAGCCACCGTAGGCGGCTCTTAGCGCGGAGCAGAATGACACGAGTCAAGCACGCACACAAAAGGTCAATATGCGATGCCCCAGTAGATCATTGTCTTGGCGGGTTTGCCGCAGATCGGGCAGACGTCGTCAAGATGCTCCTGCATGAAGGGCATACAGCGCGAGGACATTCCTGCGACTTCCTTCATCTTAAGCTCACAGGCCTCTTCGCCGCACCACATGGTCTTGATGAAACCGCCGTGCTCCTCCTGGAGCTGTTTGGCTTCCTCTAAGGAATGTGCTTCATAGGTGTTGTCCTGCAGGTTTTTCAGTGCCTTAGCATAGAGTCCGTCATGGACGGCCTGAAGCTGAACGGCAGCTTCCTTCTCCACATCCTCGAGGGCAACAAAAACCTTTTCGCGGTTGTCGCGGCGCACCATGCAGCACTGGCCATTTTCGATGTCCTTCGGGCCTAACTCCACACGCAGCGGAACGCCCTTCATCTCATACTGTGCGCACTTCCAGCCGAGGCTGTTGTCGCTGTCGTCGAGCTTTGCGCGATAGCCCGCTGCCTTGAGGCGGTCGCACAGCGCATTGGCTGCTTCCAGAACGCCCTCCTTATGTTGGGCAACGGGGACGACGATGATCTGCACGGGTGCGATTTTCGGGGGAAGCACGAGGCCGTTGTTGTCGCCGTGGGTCATGATGATACCGCCGATCAGGCGCGTCGAAACGCCCCAGGAGGTCTGGTGCGGGTAGGCACGCTGATTTTCTTTATTGGTAAAGGTAATATCGAAGGCCTTGGCAAAGCCGTCGCCGAAATAGTGGGAGGTTCCTGCCTGCAATGCCTTGCGGTCGTGCATCATGCACTCGATGGTATAGGTGGCCTCTGCACCGTTGAACTTTTCCTTGTCGGTCTTCTGTCCGCGGGTGACGGGCATTGCAAGGACATTCTCGCAGAAGTCGGCATAGATGTTGAGCATCTGCTCGGTTTCTGCCTTGGCTTCTTCTGCGGTGGCGTGCATGGTGTGTCCCTCCTGCCACAGGAACTCACGGTGACGCAGGAACGGGCGGCTGGTCTTTTCCCAACGCAGAACGCTGCACCACTGATTATACATCTTGGGCAGGTCGCGGTGGGACTGAATGACATTGCGGAAGTGCTCGCAAAAGAGCGTTTCGGAGGTCGGACGGATGCAGTAGCGCTCCTCTAGCTTTTCGGAGCCGCCCATCGTGACCCATGCGCACTCCGGTGCAAAGCCCTCGACATGATCCTTTTCCTTTTGCAGCAGGGATTCGGGGATCAGCATCGGCATATAGACATTTTCCGCACCGGTCTTTTTGAATTCCGCATCCATCAGCTTCTGGATATTTTCCCAGATCGCATAGCCGTAGGGGCGATAAATAAACATACCCTTGATGGAGGAATAGTCGATCAGCTCTGCCTTTTTGCACACATCAGTGAACCACTGGGCAAAATCGACCTCCATATCGGTGATTTGTTCTACTTTTTTCTCTTTTGCCATATTATTCATCCTTTCGGGAGGCTTTTTTTCACTTGTATATTTTATCACGTCTGTCAATAGATTGCATAGGATAAAGGGAAATCTTTTTTAAGCCGAGGGGCTTCGGAGGTGTCTATGATTCCCGTCACCGTTTCCCTTGATCTTTCCACGCTGCGATTCTACCGGCGCATCGCCGACAGCATGGGCGTATCTTTAGAGCAGGTGCTTTCCGATGCCCTGTTCAAGCTGGCAGGTGAGCTCGCGCTTGAATCGCTGAAATAACAGTTGTTTTCTTGCGGGATATTTGCTATATTGTATGGAGAGAATTTTCGCAACCCGGAGGAATATCCATGCAATCGATCCGTGAAATATTCAAAATCGGCAGAGGCCCCTCCTCTTCCCATACGATGGGTCCGGAACGTGCCGCCGCCCTGTTCAAAAAGGATTATCCGGAGGCCGACCGCTTCCGTGTGATCCTGTACGGCTCTCTTTCCAAAACCGGCGAGGGTCACGGCACCGACAAGGTGCTCCATGAAACACTTGCGCCCGCTGAGACTGAGATCGTTTTCTCCAAGGAAGATCCGGAGGAGCTTCCCCACCCCAACACCCTGGACTTCTTCGCCTACAAGGCAGATGAGGAGCTCGGCACGATGCGCGTCGCCTCCGTCGGCGGCGGCGACATCAAGATTATCGGCGGAAACGCGGATGTGCAGGGCGAGGATATTTATCCCGAGAATTCTTTTGCCGAGATCGCTCAGTTCTGCAAATGGCGCAACATTCGTCTTTGGGAATATGTGGAGCTCAACGAGGGCGCGGAAATCTGGGAGTTCTTAGCCAAGATCTGGAAGGCCATGCGCTGGTCGATCGCAGACGGGCTTGCCAATTCCGGCACGCTTCCCGGTGGGCTGAAATTGGAACGCAAAGCAAAGTTCCTGTATGAGCAGGCCTCGCAGAATCAGATCATTCAGGTTAGAGAGACGCGCATTATCTGTGCTTACGCCTTTGCCGTTGCCGAGCAGAATGCCGATAACGGCACCATCGTCACCGCGCCGACCTGCGGCTCCTGCGGGGTCGTTCCCTCTGTGCTTCGGTATATGCAGGAACGCTACAACTACCCCGATGAAAAGATCCTTCATTCGCTTGCCACCGCCGGTTTGATCGGCAACCTTGTCAAGCACAATGCTTCTATTTCCGGTGCAGAATGCGGCTGTCAGGCAGAGATCGGCACCGCCTGCTCCATGGCGGCAGCAGCCCTTGCAGAGCTGAATGACATGAGCCTGGAGCAGATCGAATATGCCGCGGAGATCGCCTTGGAACACCACCTCGGTCTGACCTGCGACCCCATCTGCGGACTTGTGCAGATCCCCTGCATCGAGCGAAATGCCGTGGCCGCCATGCGTGCCGTCACTTCGTTTAATCTCGCATGGTTCCTCTATCAGACAAGAAGCATCAGCTTCGATATGGTGGTAAAGACCATGTATCAGACCGGCATCAACATTGCAAATGCCTTCCGTGAGACCTCCGAGGGCGGCCTCGCAAGACTCTATCGAAGACAGAAATAATTACTGGAGGAAACAGATATGAAATTAGGGATCGTCGGACTGCCCAACGTGGGCAAGACTACGCTTTTCAATGCGCTGACCGGTGCAAAGGCCGAAACCAGCAGCTACGGCAGCACCTCCGCGAAAGCCAATGTCGGACAGGCAAAGGTACCCGATGAACGCCTCGACTGGCTTGCCGAGCTTTATAACCCCAAGAAGTATTCCCCTGCCACGATTGACTTTGTCGATGTTGCAGGTGTCAGCAAGGGCGGCAAAAACAGTGCCGTGCTGCAGAACATCCGTCAGACGGACGCTTTAGTACACGTTGTGCGCTGCTTTGACAACAATCTTTTATTCACCGAGCCCGCCAATGCCTGCAATGATGCGGAAAGCCTCGATTTAGAGCTGATCCTGTCCGACATGGAGGTCGTCGAGCGCAGATTGGACAAGGCAAACAAGAACCTCAAGGGCGGCGACAAGAAATACAAGCGTGAGGCCGATATGTGTCAGGCGCTGCTTGCGCACCTCGGCGACGGCAAGCCTGCCCGCACCTTTGAGTTTACCGAAGAGGACAAGGACATTTTGCAGGACGGCGGCCTGCTCACCGTCAAGCCCATTATCTATGCCGCCAACCTCGATGAGGACGGCATGGCAGACTATCGCAGCAACGAGCAGTTCAAGGCACTGAGCGCGCTGGCGGAGACGCAGGGTGCGGCTGTGCTTCCCGTGGCGGCAAAATTTGAAGAAGACATTTTGGAAATGGACGACGAAGAAGCCGCCATGTTCATGGAGGATTTGGGTCTCACCGAGCGCGGACTCGACCGTCTCATCAAGACCTCCTATGATCTTCTCGGCTACATCTCCTTCCTGACCGCAGGCCCCGATGATGTCCACGCCTGGACGATCGTCCGCGGCAGCAAGGCACCGAAGGCCGCCGGCAAGATCCACACCGACATCGAGCGCGGCTTCATCCGCGCAGAGGTCGTTGCCTTTGAAGACCTGAAAGCCTGCGGGACGATGGCAAATGCCAAGTCCAAGGGTCTTTTGCGAAGCGAAGGCAAGGAATACATCATGAAGGACGGCGACATTGTCAACTTCCTGTTCAATGTTTAAGTTCAAAAAATGACCCCGAATGGAACCAAAATGCTCCGTTCGGGGTCATTTTTATGCTTCTGCTACACCTGCATACGGAATACGGTCGATCAGGCAGTGAGCTGCATCTTCAATATCCTCGTAGTCGATCTCTTCGCCTGCGCGAGCGCAGCATTCGAACTCATCTACGATATTCTCGATCAACACCATATCAATAAACAGCGGGAGCCGCTCCATGTCCTTGGGCAGTTCCGTTTCGCTGCGGTATCCGTCTAAAACGGTCTGAAAATACCGTTTCATTCCCTCCATCCGCTCCTTGGCATCCTCCACGGAATAAAACCAGCCGACACCGTGCGTCCAGAGATTCGCAAGATCAAACAGATACCAGCAGTACATACAGTTGTCAAAATCAAATACCGTGATTTTTCCGTTTTCCATGTCAATGTGGTAATTGCCGTCGCTGAAATCAAAATGGACAAGGCCGTATTCCTCCGCATCGATCGAAAGCGTCCGGAACTGCTCCAGGCGTTCTGCGATTGCCGCTTTCAGTTCGGCATAGGTATCCGGGACCAGCGTCCCGATGTAGTCCATATTGTATTTCTCAAAGTACTGCGTGCGTCGATGTTTGGGCTGATATTGCTTTGACAGTCTGTGAATGACACCGAGTGTCTTTCCCGTATTGTAAAAATATTCTGACAAGGGTGCACCCTCCCGATAACGGTAGCCGTTGTCGGAAATCAACATTCCCTTTGCATAAGTAAACAGGCTCAAATAGCAGGTTCTCTCACTCCATGTGATCTTTTCGACATATTTTCCGTTTTCAGACGGGATCACATCTGCGACCGGTGCGCCGTTTTCGGCAAGGAAACGGACAAATTCCGTTTCTGCCAGATACTCCGTTTCGGTTCTGTCCCCCAACGCAGAGATGCGGAGAACAAACCTTTTTTCTTCATTCTTTCTGCAGACATAAATGATATTTCGGCCGCCCTCATGTGCGGGAATCGGGTCAAATTCGTACTCATTCAGGCCATAGAGTCTTTTTGCATATGCGATGATTTCTTTCAAATAAACATTTCTCCTTTGTATTTTGTTTCTTTCATATCTGTTGCGATTATGCCGCATTGCGGTCATTTTGTCAAGTTATATCTAACCGTTCAGCCGTTGCGCTGTTTCTCTGCCGTATTATCTATAATCAGGCTGCTGACGCACTCGGCGAAGAGCCTCGCGGTGTTCTGTGCCTGTAAAAGCGTGTTGCCGCTTGCGCCGATCTCCACGAGCATGGAGCAGGGTGTGCGGTGCTGATTATACCGGCTCTGCCGCAAAAGCAAATCGCGGCAAAGCGAGGGATAGGTGCCGAGCAGCATGGATTGAAGCTTTAACGCACACGAGAGGTTGTCCTGCCAGTTCGGATGATAAAGACCGCCCTCGTCCGTTCCCATGACAAGCATGAGTTTGGCACATTCCATGCCTGCCTCCGTCACGACGGGGCCTGCTATATTCCCGCTCGAATCCTCAAAGGAATCCCTGTGGACGTCAATCACCATCTGAATACTCGGATACTTTGCCAGGTAATCCGCAATCACGGCATCCATGCGTTCATAGGCATCCTGATAGCCGTAGACATCGTTCAGCCCCGTCTCATGGAGGGTCGGAATGCCGTTTTGCGTTAATACCTCCGCGATCACGTCCCCGACCGCGACCACGTTTTTCAGAGGGTCGAGACTGCTGTAGTCCTCGCCGGCACACTCTGCATAGCCCTCCGTGGTATGGGTATGGACGATCAGCACCTGCGGTGCGTCGGAGGAAAAATGCACCTTTAACGGCGCGGAAAGAAGCGCTTGCGTATCATAGGAATAGGTGCACGAGCCGATGATGCGGATGCTCGACACGTCGGCAGATACGAATTCAGCCTTGGGAGACTGCGTCTGCAAAGCAGGCAGCGTCAACTGTCCGAGGCCCTCCGGCTCCGGCTTTTTCAGGCTTGTGACCGTGACTGTGCCGCCGCGCTTTTGCACCTGCTCACCATGAAATCGCGTGCCGGAATACAGATAGCCGAGCAATTCTCCGAGCCCGGGCTTTTCTGCAAGCGTCTGCATGGCTCTTCCGGGTGCGGCATAGACCGACGGGGTCGTAATAAGACGCAGGATCAGCGCAAAGATGATTACCCCGCGTTCGAGTTTCCTGGCGTTGTTTTGCAGCCGTGTCTTCTTTTGCATAGAATCCCTCCCGCAAGAATCTATGCAGTCCGCGGCACAAATAGAAGAAAAGAAAACAGTGGACCAGTGGGAAATCATTTGATATTGTTTTTTGAAACTTTGTTTCGCGGGCGCGGTTGACACCGCG
>JAKSPM010000066.1 GCA_024404825.1 Clostridia bacterium | reverse complement strand
AAGAGCCCCGTTCCGTATCTTGATTTTGACGGTTTCGGGGTTTATTGACAGTCTGTCACAGCCCGGCAGGAGTTCCTGCCGGGCTGTGGGTCATAAGATCGCGTTGTGTTAGCCTGCATAGGCGGCTGCCGAAGCACCGTAGTTGTACAGTGCCCTGACAAGATTTGCAAGAGCTGCGTTGCTGTCCGCCTGCTTGGAGCAGACATAAGTGTTCACGGAGTAAGAAACGGTGTCGCCGAGCTTCGCATTGTTCCGATAGAAGCTTGCGCTTACGGTATCTGCAAATTCATTTGCCTTGATGCCCGTAAAGGAAATCTCGTACAGGCCGTTGCCGAGACTTGTAAAGCTTGTAAAGGTCTCGGTTCTGCCATCAAGCGTTACCTTCACGCTTAAACCGGAGGTAGATGCAGCATAGAAACGGAAGTTCATTGCCACGCCGTCTGTCAAGGTCAGGCTTGCGCCGACCCAGTCAAGGCCGGTTGCTGCCGTGCCGCTAAACGTGGCAGAAAGACCGGACAGCGCGGTAAAGCTGCTGTAAGTCGGACTGACAATGTCGCCCCCGCTCGTTACAAGCGAGGCCGTCTTGTAGTCCATGTAGGTCTGCGCGCAGGCGCCGTAGGCGAGGATGTCGGAAAGCAGTGTGCGGAGCGTTGCATCCGTTGTCTTGGCAAGCTGATTGACGCAGTACTGACGGACGGAATAATCATTCTTGCTGACCGATTCTTCCACGCTGTTGTTCGTTGCATAGAGCGTTGCGGAAATAGTATCGCCCATGCACTGCGGATTGACGCCTGTAAAGGTGAAGGTATGGCTGCCGTCATCGGCGACGGTCACGCTCTCGCCGTTCATCGTGAAGACCATTCTTGCGTTCGTGTAGCCGTCGGGAATTTCTGCGGTGTAAATAACATCGATCTTGCCGTTGAGTACGAGTGCTCACCGTTTGCAGCATACATCTGCTTCACGGTGCCGGGAATCCCGTCCTTTACCGCGGAAACCGCCTTGCCGTCATAAGCGAGAACACAGAAGGTGTCTGCTTTCTGCGCAGTGAAGAACAGTGTGCCGCTGAATTCGTTCAAATTGGCGACGCTGCCGTCAAACACAAGGACCTCCGGCTCTGCATAGAGCCTTCCGTCCTCGCCGACAAAGTAATCTTTTACCTGCCTGCCGCCTGCATACAGAATTTCCGCGCTGTCTGCGCCGAGGGTAAAGGTCTCTTGCGCAAAGGCAGTTGTCGGCACGATGCCGAGAAGCAGGGCTGCGATGAGGAAAAGGCTGAAAAGACGCTTGAACATACGCATAGAATTTCCTCCCCTTTTTTTATAAGGAAACGCCGAATCATCTCTTCCTTGAACGGATTCGCTTTTTCTTTCATTTTAAGAGGAAATAAAAAAGAAGCCAAACATTTTTCAATCGTTTGACCGCGTTTTTCAAAAAAATATACAATATTTCAAACGAAAGCGAAACGGTACTTTGCTGCGATAGCGCTTTGCATGGGGAAATTGCAAAAATGGCAAATTGCGGCTATGCAAAGTAGTGCGCAAATGATATAATTCAGAAAAAAGCAGAGGTGATTGTTATGCCCGGCGGACGAAACTCCTTAGGCCCGAGAGGCTTTTTGACGGACGAAGAAAAGCAGAATATGCCGAAGGTCACGGGAAAACTCTTAAAGCGGATTCTCTCTTATCTCAAGCCCTACTGGGTGCAGTTTGTGTTCGTGTTTATCGCGATTCTGCTCTCTGCGGTCATCGGTCTTGTTCCCTCAATCATCACCGGCAAGATCGTCAACGAAATCACGATCGGTGAAAACCTCAAGCGCCTTGTCTTCCTGCTCATTGCGGCATTCTGCGCGCTGACGGTTTCCCAGGTCATCGGTGTTTTAGAGAGCTACATCAATTCCTGGATCTCCCAGCGTATCATCTTCGATATGAAGAATCAGATGTATCATCATCTGCAATATATGCCGCACTCGTTCTTCACCACGGAGAAGCAGGGCGACATCATCACCCGCATGAACACCGACATTTCCGGCGTTTCGACCGTCATTTCCGGTACGCTTTCTTCCATCGTCAGCAACATTGCGACGGTTGTTACAACGGCAGTCGCCCTGTTCACGATGAGCTGGCAGCTTGCGCTCGTCGGTATTGCCATCATTCCGCTGCTCATTCTGCCGACCAAGAGCGCCGGCAAGACCCGCTGGAAGCTCCTTTCTGACAGTCAGGCCAAGAATGACGAGATGAATCAGGTCATCAATGAGACCCTGTCCGTCAGCGGCTCGATGCTGGTCAAGATTTTTACCCGCGAAGAAAAAGAATATCAGAACTTCGTCAAGGTCAACGAGGAAGCGACTGCCATCGCCCTCAAGGAGCGCAGAAGCGGTAAATGGTTCTCCGTCCTTATGGGGATGTTCACGCAGCTCGGCCCGCTCCTTATTTACTTTGCAGGCGGCCTGTTCATCATGAAAAACTATGACCGCTCACTCGATGTCGGCACGATCACGGCAACGGTGGCCCTGATTAACCGCCTGTATCGTCCGGTCGAATCGCTCTTGAACATTCAGGTCGATTTTACCCGGTCACTTGCCCTGTTTACGAGAATCTTTGATTACTTCGACCGCGAGAACACCATTGTCTCTCCCGAAAACGGTGAGAAGCCCGAGGTCGATCAAAAGCCCATCGAATATGAGCATGTGGTCTTCAGCTACGATGTCGAGCAGCCGCTTCTCACCGATGTCAACTTCACCGTTCCCGGCGGCAAGATGTATGCCATCGTCGGCCCGTCCGGCTCCGGCAAGTCCACGGTGGTCAACCTGATTCCGAGACTCTATGATGTGCTCGGCGGCAGCGTGAAGATCGCGGGCGTCGATGTGCGCGATTTTGACCTGCCGTACCTGCGCCAGTGCATCGGCGTGGTGACGCAGGAAACCTACCTTTTTAACGGCACGATTCTGGATAATCTCCGCTATGCCAAGGAAGACGCGACCATGGAGCAGATCGAGCAGGCCTGCCGCATCGCAAACATCCATGACTTTATTTCCTCGCAGCCCGACGGCTACAACACCGAGGTCGGCAACCGCGGCCTGAAGCTCTCCGGCGGTGAGAAGCAGCGTATTTCCATCGCCCGCGTCATTCTGAAAAACCCGAAGATCCTCATCCTGGACGAGGCGACCTCTGCGCTCGACTCCATCTCCGAAAACGCCATTCAGGATGCTTTGGAGACGATGATGGAGGGACGCACGAGCATCGTCATCGCGCACAGACTTTCCACCATTTTGAAGGCAGATCGGATTCTCGTTGTCAAGGACGGCGTGATTGCTGAGCAGGGTACCCACGACGAGCTGCTTGCCCTCGGCGGTACCTACCGAGAGCTCTATGAGACTCAGTTCCGCCAGGCAATCGACTATGAATCCGAGCATGACGCGATCAATATCGAGGCCTTCTCCACGCAGTATGAGGTGCGGAAGCTCCGCGAAGCCGATATCGCAGACATCTATCGCCTGTGCAAGTCCAATGTGAAATATTATCAGTCCTCCGGCACATCTCAGGAGAGCATGACCGAGGTCATCAGCAAGCTGCCGACCGGCGACGATGAGGAAAACAAGCTCTTTGTCGGCTTCTATGACAACGACAGCCTGATCGCCATCATGGATTTGATCCTCGGCTACCCCGAAAAGGACGATGCCTTCATCGGCTGGTTCATGGTCGAAGGTTCCATGCAGCGGCAGGGCATCGGCTCGCGCATCTTTGCAGATGTCCGTGCTTCCGTGAAGGCACAGGGCTATGACTATATTTCCTTAGAGTGCGCCAAGAATCAGGAGGAGTTCCTTGCTTTCTGGAAAGCCCAGGGCTTCAAAGAAACCGGCGAGGAACGGGCGACCGGAGAAAATACCGCCGTCACTCTTGCAAGAAGCATTTGATAAAAACGACGTCCCCGAAAATTTCGGGGACGTCGTTTTGCAATTCTATTTCACGCAAACCAGGGTACACCGAGCAGCTCCAGAATGATTTTGATCAGCAGCAGGCAAAGCACCGTGAGAATCACGGGCGTTACGATTTTTGTGCCATTTTTTATCATCATCCCCGCGCCGACATACTGCCCCGCAAAGGCAAAGACCGCCGCGATCAGGCCGACCGGTACAAGGACGGTTTTTGCAAGCAGGGAGGTTATGAGCGCGCCGAGGTTGGAGGAAAAATTGACAAGCTTCACATTACCCGAGGCCGTGCGGACATCTATTTTCGCAAGCCGGCAGAAGATGATCAGCAGAAATGTGCCGGTGCCGGGGCCGTAAAAGCCGTCATACATGCCGATGACGAGTGAAGCAAAAAGGACGATCACCCACTGCTTCCATGCATCAATTTCCCCGGGAGTCTCGGAAAATGTCTTTTTGCGCAGGATCACAAAGGCGACCAGGGGCAGTACTGCGATCAGTGCATAAGAAAGGTATTTATCACTGACGAGCAGCTGCAACCGGGTGCCGAAATGTGCGCCGAACAAGGCCGCGGCAATGGACGGAATTGCAAGCCGGAGGTTTACATAACCCTTTCGGAGATACCTTGCAGTCGATGCCGTTGTGCCGAGACAGGAGGAAAGCTTGTTGGTGCCGAGCGCAAAATGGGCGGGAAGCCCTGCCATCAGATAGACCGGGACGGTGATCAAGCCGCCGCCTCCGCCGATGGCGTCAATGACGGAGGCAACAAACACTCCCGCGCAGATCAACAAAACCGCCCAAATGGAAACCCCTGCGATCATAGCTATCCTCCTTTGCAAACGCTTCACTCGGAATATAGCACACGGGGCAGCTATTTTCAAGCAGGCTCAAGCGAGGCGGCGTTTTTTGCATATAAGCTACGCACAAACCACAGCCGCACACAACGATAGCGCCTTATTGCATATAAATGATTGTTTATCACCGCATCCGTAGGGGCGAGCATTGTGTCAAGAGTAACATGGTATGCTTCTGCCGAAGAAACAGATCAGGGATTGCAAAAACGGGAAAAAACAATTATAATAATCTTTGCCGCCTGAAGAAAAATCCAAGGCGGCAGATGGAAGGATACTATGAAAGCAATTATCACCGTAAACGCAAAAGACACGGTCGGCATTATCGCCTTTGTCAGCACCTATCTGTCGGAGCATAATGTCAACATTCTCGATATCAGTCAGACCATTTTACAGGATTCGTTTGTCATGATCATGCTGGTGGACTGCGCCAAGGGCGATATTCCGTTTGACGCCCTGCGTGAGGGACTTATTTCGCTCGGCGAGGCACGCAATGTTACCATCCGCGTGCAGCGTGAAGATATTTTCAACGCCATGCACAACATTTGAGGCCTGCCTATGAAGCTTATCAACACAAAAAACGTCCTGCAAACGATCGAAATGATCGAATCGCAGCACCTGGATATTCGCACGATCACCATGGGCATTTCCCTGCTCGACTGCATCGACCCGGATGTAGAGCGCTGCTGTGAAAAGGTCTATGAAAAGATTACCCACCTTGCCGCGCATCTTGTGAAGACCGGCGAGGACATCGAACATGAATATGGCATTCCCGTTGTCAACAAGCGCATCTCCGTCACCCCGATCTCGCTGATCGGCGGCAGCTTTGATAAGGATGGCTACATCCGCCTTGCGCAGACCCTTGACAAAGCGGCAAAGGCTGTGGGCGTCAATTTCCTCGGCGGCTATACCGCCCTCGTGCAGAAGGGCATGACCAAAGGCGACCGTGCCTTTTTGGAGAGCATCCCCGAAGCCCTTGCCTCTACCGAACGCGTCTGCTGCAGCGTGAATCTCGGCTCGACCAAGGCCGGCATCGACATGGATGCCGTGCGAAAGATGGGCAACATCATCAAAAAGACTGCCGAGCTGACGAAAGCAGATCGCGGCCTCGGCTGTGCGAAGCTCGTCGTCTTTGCAAATGCCGTGGAGGACAACCCCTTCATGGCGGGCGCGTTCCACGGTGTCGGCGAGGCAGAGTGCGTCATCAATGTCGGCGTCTCCGGCCCCGGCGTTGTTGCAAACGCGCTCAAATTCTGCAAGGGCGAACCCTTTGATGTCGTCGCAGAGACGATCAAAAAAACTGCCTTCCGCATCACGAGGATCGGTCAGCTCGTTGCCAAGGAAGCAAGCAGAAGGCTCGGCGCCGAGTTCGGCATCGTTGACCTCTCCCTTGCACCGACTCCCGCAAGAGGCGACAGTGTTGCGGAAATTTTAGAGCTGATGGGCTTGGAGCGCTGCGGTACCCACGGCACCACGGCAGCTTTAGCCCTTCTGAACGATGCCGTCAAAAAAGGCGGTGTTATGGCATCAAGCCATGTCGGAGGACTCTCCGGCGCGTTCATCCCCGTCTCCGAGGATGCCGGCATGATCGCCTCGGCAGAAGCAGGCTGCCTGCAAATTGATAAACTGGAGGCCATGACCTGCGTCTGCTCGGTCGGCCTTGATATGATCGCCGTCCCCGGCGATACGCCCGAGTCGACCTTGTCTGCTATTATCGCGGACGAGTGCGCCATCGGCATGATTAACAACAAGACCACCGCCGTCCGCATCATCCCGGTCTGCGGCGCAAAAGTCGGCGACCGCGCCGAATTCGGCGGTCTGCTCGGCTCGGCTCCCGTCATGGCTGTCCACCCCGAGAGTGCCGAGGAATTCATTTCCCGCGGCGGCCGCATCCCTGCCCCCATCCACAGCTTGAGAAATTAAAACAGAATCCCCGCAGGTGTTCGCACCCGCGGGGATTTTTGATTATGGGGATTTCCATCCTATTCCACCCGGAATTCGTCGAGCGGGGTGTCCGGGTCGAGTGTGGGATAGGCGGCGAAATAGTCCGAAGGATAGAAGGCGGCGCCGGGTGCTCTTTTCAATCACGACTGCGACCTCGCCGCCGCCGAGAACATCGAGCTTATCAGAGAACAGCCACGCATCCGGGTACTCCGCGCAGGTATAGAAGGTTTTCAAAATCGAACAGCTTTTTTCGACGGCGTCCGCATAGGAAAAGCGTCTGACCTCGCTCACGCCGTCCGGTTCCTTGTAGTATTGCCGACGAATCATGTCGCGGGCAAGCTGCTCACCACCGCCTGCGTTTCCGATGGCTTCGCCTGCACCCTTGGGCAAGCGGTTAAAAAAGTGGTTGATGTCCTCGCCGGGTGCTCTTTTGATTCCAGCTATGATAGATTCCTCCTGATAGCTGCCGCAAATCGCGGTCAGAATGACACGGGAGCCTGTGCGTATAAACAATCATTTACCGTTCTTTTGAGATCGTAGGGGCGAGCATTGTGTCGCCCGCCTATGCGTATAAACACAAATTTCGCTGGCGAGCAAATGTTCGCCCCTACGGATGCGGTGATAAACGAAAATTTATCGGGTTAATAAGTTGCTATGCATTCCCTGAGCTGTCATTGCGAAACCAG
>JAKSPM010000065.1 GCA_024404825.1 Clostridia bacterium | reverse complement strand
ATATATATTTGCCCGCACATTGTCAAATACGGCTTCAAAGCGTGCCGAAACACAGGCTTCAAAGCGTGCCGAAACACAGCTTGCAGGTGTGAAAAGAACGATTACGAGCGAAAACGCACCCGCTTGTACGGATTTCCATGCACATTTCCCGAAAAAACAGGCAATTTTTTTGCAAAAATCCGCAAATTCATGTTGACCTCGGGATTTCTTTGTGGTAGAATGTCTCTACCTGTGAAAAAAGGCGTTTGTTTTCGTGCGCCCTTTTTCAGCCCCGGATCGGTACCGCGGTCGTTTCGGTACCGCACTAAATTTTTCATAGCCGGGGTGTTGCAGGGAGGCAATTTTTTAAGGAGGTGCCGATACATGCGCGTGAAAATCACACTGAGATGTTCTGAATGCAAGCAGAGAAACTACAACACCATGAAGAACAAGAAGAACGACCCCGACCGTCTTGAGATGAAGAAGTATTGCAGATTCTGCAGAAAGCATACTCTCCACACCGAGACCAAGTAATTGAAAGGGTGAACGAAAATGGCAGAAGCTAAGAAGAAACAAGGCTTGTTCGCTCGCATCGGGAAATGGTTCCGCGAAATGAGAAGCGAACTGAAAAAGGTCGTTTGGCCCACCGGCAAGCAGGTATTCAACAATACCCTGATCGTTATTGTCGTTTCGATCATCGTCGGTATCATCGTCGGACTTCTGGACATGGCGTTCTCCGCCGGTGTCCTCGGATTCCTCGGCCTGTTTGGTTAATAAGGTAGTTGTTATGGCAGAAGCTGCAAGATGGTATGTCGTTCATACCTATTCCGGTTACGAAAATACTGTTAAAGCTACCATTGAAAAAACAGTCGAAACAAGACATCTGGAAGATCTGATCCATGTCGTGTCCATCCCGCTCGAAACCGTCACCGAAATGACGGACAACGGCGCAAAGACCTACGACAGAAAGCTGTTCCCCGGCTATGTTCTGGTCAAGATGATTATGACCGATGAGGCATGGTACATCATCAGAAATGTCCGCGGCGTCACAGGTTTCGTCGGCTCCGGCACCAAGCCTACTCCGCTTTCGGAAGACGAAGTGCTCGCTCTCGGCGTTGAAAAACGCGAGATCGTTGTCGGCTATGACGTCGGCGACGAGGTCAAGATCACCGACGGTCCGCTGACGTCCTTTACCGGCGTCGTTGACCTGCTGGATGTCGAAAAGAACAAAGTCCGTGTCATCGTCTCGATGTTCGGACGCGAAACGCCTGTTGAGCTGGAGCTCGATCAGGTCGAAGTCATTCCCCAATAACGCATCTAACCGATCGTCGGTCAGAACGTGGGAGGGGCTACGCCCCGCCAAGCGTACGCTTTCGCGTACATCACCACATTATATCAGGAGGTGCTTATCATGGCACAGAAAATCACAGGTTATATCAAACTGCAGATCCCGGCAGCAAAAGCAACCGCATCGCCCCCTGTCGGCCCGGCACTGGGTCAGCACGGCGTAAACATTGCCCAGTTCATTAAGGAATTCAACGATCGTACCAAGGATCAGGCTGGCTTCAAGGTTCCCGTAGTCATCACTGTCTACGCTGACCGCAGCTTCTCCTTCATCACCAAGACCCCTCCCGCTTCTCAGCTCATCCTGAAGGCAGCAGGTCTGGATAAGGGCTCCGGTGTTCCCAACAAGGAAAAGGTTGGCACCATCACCAAGGCTCAGGTCAAGGAAATCGCCGAGAGAAAGATGGTCGACCTCACCGCCGCTTCCATCGAATCCGCTATGTCTATGATCGCAGGTTCCGCTCGTTCCATGGGCATTACTGTTGTTGACTAATCGTCAGTTGCCGAGGTTATAAGGCGAATCCGCCTGACCTCACGAATGTGGGAGGATTATTCCGCATCACCACTTTAAGGAGGATAATACATTGTTTAGAGGTAAAAAATATCAGGACAGTGCAAAGCAGATCGACCGCAGCGTTCAGTATGAAACTGCAGACGCCTTAGCACTCGTCGTTAAGACTGCATCCGCAAAGTTCGACGAAACCGTCGAAATTCACATCAAGCTCGGCGTTGACTCCCGTCACGCTGACCAGCAGGTCCGTGGTGCTATCGTTCTTCCGAACGGCACCGGTAAGACCCGCAAGGTCTTGGTTTTCGCAAAGGACGCCAAGGCTGACGAAGCTGCCGCAGCAGGCGCTGACTATGTCGGCGGCATGGAGCTGGTAGAGAAAATCACCAAGGAAAACTGGTTCGATTTCGATGTCGTCGTCGCTACCCCCGATATGATGGGTATCGTCGGCCGTCTCGGTAAGGTTCTCGGCCCGAAGGGCCTGATGCCCTCCCCCAAGGCAGGCACCGTGACCCCGAACGTCACCTCTGCTGTCAACGAGATCAAAGCCGGTAAGATCGAGTACCGTCTCGACAAGACCAACATCATCCACTGCCCGATCGGCAAGGTTTCCTTCGGCGCTGAAAAGCTCGCAGAAAACATGGATGCTCTGATGAATGCAGTTGTCAAGGCAAAGCCCGCTGCTGCAAAGGGTCAGTATATCAAGTCCTGCGTCGTCGCTTCCACCATGGGCCCCGGCGTCAAGGTCAGCACCAGCAAGTATTAATTTTAATTATTTTGCAGAAAGTGCTTGACACATCAGGCACTTTCTGCTAAGATAATTCAGCTGCCAAAGACAGCAGGAGGCTTTTGCCGTAACGGATTTCCGTCCTGCCGAGGTTACACACTTAAAATGTAACAGCATTTCTGTGTCCTCATGTGCTTTGGCGTGAGGACACTTTATTTTTTTCGGAGGTGACATCTAAATGCCCAACGCAAAGGTTCTTGAAAGCAAGAAGGCAATCGTTGATGCAATGGCCGAGAAGCTGCAGAACTCCACTTCCGCAGTTTTCGTTGACTATAAGGGCATCACTGTCGCTCAGGATACCGAGCTCCGCAACAAGTTCCGCGAAGCAGGCGTAGAGTACACCGTTGTGAAGAACACCCTGACTCGTTTTGCTGCCAACAAGGCTGGCTACGATCAGTTTGATGAACTGCTCAATGGCACGACTTCTATGGCTTCTACTACCGGCGACCCCATCGCTCCGGCTCGTATCATCAGCGAATTTGCTAAGAAAAACAAGAACGTCGTCAAGATCAAAGGCGGCTTCGTAGAAGGCTCCGTTATGAGCGTTGAACAGCTCCAGGGCTTCGGCGAACTGCCCAGCAAGGATGCTCTCATTGCACAGGTTCTTGGCACATTCCTCGCACCTATCTCTTCCCTCGCATTCGTTCTGGATCAGATCCGCATCCAGAAGGAAGGCCCCGCAGCAGAACCCGCTGCAGAATAATTAAAAACAACATCTTACATTTAGGAGGATATTACAATGTCTGAAAAGATCGCTGCTCTTATCGAAGAAGTAAAAGGCCTGACTGTTGTTGAGCTGGCCGAACTCGTTCATGCCCTCGAGGAAACCTTTGGTGTTTCCGCCGCTGCTGCTGCTGTTGCTGGCCCCGCTGCCGGTGGTGCTGCTGCAGAAGTTGAAGAAAAGACTGAATTCGACGTTATCCTGAAGGATTGCGGCGCTTCCAAGCTGAATGTCATCAAGATCATCCGTGCTGCTACCGGCCTCGGCCTGAAGGAAGCTAAGGAAATCGCTGACAACTGCCCGAAGACTCTGAAGGAAGCTATCTCCAAGGAAGACGCAGAGAAGCTCGCTGCAGAACTCAAGGAAGCCGGCGCTACCGCAGAAATCAAGTAATTATCTTGAACATCAGAAACCGCTGCAAATGCAGCGGTTTCTTTTTTTGCTTTTATGGCAAAATGGGGTGGATATTTGCCGAGGAATGTAGTATAATGACTAATAATGACTGCAAAACGACAATGGAGACTGAGCTATGCACATAGGTTTGGTTTTATCCGGCGGGATGGGAAAAGGCGCATATCAGATTGGTGCTCTGCAGGCAATCAATGAGTTTTTCAAACCGTCAGATTTTGAATATGTCAGCGCCGCTTCCATTGGTGTTCTCAACACCTATGCTTACCTTACCAACAACCTTGAAAAAGCAAAATCTCTTTGGGAATCCATAAATCTGAAGGGTGAAAAGCGGTTTATTACTTCTGTGCTGAAAAGCTCGTTTTTGCAGGATGTCATCACGGCGCTCGTTTCCCCGGACCAGATCGAGAGCAATTTTTATGTGCCGCTTCTGAACCTCAGAAGCAGAGAACTGTCCTACTACAATTTCAAAGACATTCCGCCCTCTGATGTCGACCCGTATCTGCGGGCAAGTGTTGCGATGCCTTTTTATAATAAAGGGTTCACGATCGGAGGCAAGACCCTCTATGACGGCGCAGTTGTGGATAATATCCCGATTTATCCCGTGTTGAAAAACGACCTGGACTACGTGATCTGCGTTTATTTCGATGATGTCAATTATATCTTCGAGGACTATTCGGCAGATAAAAAAATCATCAAGCTGACGTTCCCGGACGATAAAATCATATCCAATTCCATCAACATCAACCACGATGCAATCACATATATGTTGAACGAGGGCTACGACAGGACAAAGCGGATCCTTTCGGAGATCTTCTCAGACGGGGTCGATAACATGGATGTGATCTATCAGAAGATCGACCGGATCGATGCCCCGGAGAAAAAGAAAAAGATTCGTATCACCGGCGACGTTGTGGTTACAAAGATGAATAAGATCGTGAAAAAGGTTGTCAAGCACAACCGAATCCTGGATGAAGTAAATCCCCCGGAGCAGGCCTGATAGGAGAATCTCCCGGCGCAAGCAGCACCGAAGATTTCCGTGCAATAAAAGAATGCTTAGCCGGCAATGCCAATCCCATTGCCGGCTATACTGCAGGATGGCAGAACGGATGTCATTCTGAAATATTGATACAGTCCGCGCCTCCCGATTCTTTGAGAATCAGGCGCGAAAGAGTCACAAAACGATTTTTATGCATAGAGGTGAAAGCAGTGGCAATTAGCGTAAAGAGCGAGATCCTTCCGTTAAAAAAAGTCATGCTGCAGCGTCCCGGGCGGGAATTGGAGCATCTGATCCCCGGTGAACTGGAACGGCTGCTGTTTGATGATATTCCGTTCTTGCAAGTGGCGCAGCAGGAGCATGACCGCTTTGCGGAGGTGCTGCGCGAAAACGGCGTTGAGGTCGTTTACCTGGATGAGTTGGTTGCACAGACGCTGACGGACAAGGCTCTCAGAAAGCAGTTTCTCAATGAATTCATTGATGCCAGCGGCTGCGTCGCGCAGAACTACAAAAAAGCGCTGCTCCGGTATTTTGATGGCATTGAGGATGAAAAAGAGCTTGTCCGCAAAACCATGGCAGGCGTCAGCTTCCCCGAGATTGAAGACAGACGCGGCAGTTCCCTGTCCTCTTATCTGCACAACAATACCCATTTTGTGCTTGACCCGATCCCCAACCTCTATTTTACGAGAGATCCCTTTGCCTGTGTCGGCAACGGTGTGACACTGCACCGGATGTTCTCCGTGACGAGAAACCGCGAGACGATCTACGGCCGCTATATGCTGCAAAACCACCCGGATTATCAGGATAAGGTACCTCTGTATTATACGCCGAACGAGCCTTTCAACTTAGAGGGCGGCGACGTTTTGAACCTTTCGGCGGAGGTCCTGGCAGTCGGTATTTCCCAAAGAACGATGCCCGAGGCGATCGAACGTCTGGCAGAGAATATCTTTGCCGATGAAAACGCCACGATCCGCACGATCCTTGCCATGGATATCCCGTCCATGCGTGCGTTTATGCACCTGGATACCGTCATTACCATGGTGGATTACGATAAATTCGTAATTCATCCCGCGATTTTGGACACTCTGCGCATCTTTGAACTTGCGCCGAAGGGGAAAGGCAAGGTACGTGTGCGCGAGCTGCGCAAGCCGCTGGAGGCAGTGCTCAAGGAGTACCTGCACTTAGATGAGGTCACATTGATCCGCTGCGGCGGTCTGGATATGATCGCCTCTCAGCGCGAGCAGTGGAACGACGGCTCCAACACCCTCTGCATCGCCCCCGGCAAAGTCATTGCTTATGACCGCAACTATGTCACGAACCAGATTTTGGAGGATTACGGAATTTCCGTTTTGAAGATCCCCAGCAGCGAGCTCTCCCGCGGCAGAGGCGGCCCGCGCTGCATGAGTATGCCGCTTGAAAGAAAGGAGTAATCATATGCCCGTCAATATCAAAGGAAGAAGCTTTCTGAAGCTGTTGGACTATACCCCCGCAGAAATCCGCTATCTGTTGGATCTGAGTAAGAATTTTAAGGATATGAAGCGTGCCGGTGTTCCGCACCGCTATTTAGAGGGCAAAAACATTGTCCTGCTGTTCGAAAAGACCTCCACCCGTACACGCTGCTCGTTTGAAGTTGCCGGCCGTGACCTCGGCTGCGGCGTGACCTACCTTGACCCGGGCAGCAGCCAGATGGGCAAGAAGGAATCCATCGCCGATACCGCAAGGGTTTTGGGGCGGATGTATGACGGTATTGAATACCGCGGTTTTAAGCAGGAAACTGTGCAGGCACTGGCTGATTTTTCAGGCGTTCCTGTGTGGAACGGTCTTACCGATCAATTCCATCCTACACAAATGCTGGCAGATCTTCTCACGATTGAGGAGAAGCTCGGCCGCCTCAAAGGCGTGAATTTCACCTATATGGGCGACGCCAGAAACAACATGGGCAACTCCCTGATGGTTGCCTGTGCAAAGATGGGTCTGAACTTCACCGCCTGCGCACCGAAGGAGCTGTTCCCGGCAGATGAGCTTGTTGCCGAGTGCCGCAAGATCGCAGAAGAAAACGGCTGCACTGTCCGCCTGACCGAGGATGTCAAAGAGGGCACCACCGATGCCGATGTGATTTACACTGATATTTGGGTCTCCATGGGTGAGCCTGACAGCGTCTGGACGGAGCGCATCCGTCTGCTCAAGCCCTATCAGGTCAACAGCGCGGCGATGGCGAACGCCAAGGATACCGCCATCTTCATGCATTGCCTGCCCTCGTTCCATGATACGAACACCACTATCGGCGCCGAGATCGCGGAAAAGTTCGGAATCAATGAGATGGAAGTCACGGATGAGGTCTTCGAGTCCAAGAGAAGCGTTGTGTTCGACGAAGCCGAAAACCGG
Organism: Clostridia bacterium; assembly: GCA_024404825.1. GTDB lineage: Bacteria > Bacillota > Clostridia > Oscillospirales > Oscillospiraceae > JAKSPM01. The sequence goes on along the minus strand of JAKSPM010000065.1, from coordinate 325 downwards.
ATGCACACCATCAAGGCTGTCATCTATGCAACGCTGAAATAAGAAACCGCAAACAGTTCAATTCGTTATCAAAAAATACCGCCTGCTCACATTCTGAGCAGGTGGTATTTTTCCCGCTGAGCGCTCCCTGCAATCCGTTTTTTGCGCGCAGCGCATATCGAATCGGAAAATTTATCGAGTAACACATATCGAACGCGAAGCGTATATCGAGTCTTTTTTTTCGGCGCATCTGGGCTCTAGCGCCCTACAATCCCAAAAGAACGGTAAATTATTGTTTAACGAGCTGATTTCTAAAGCCTCCCCTTGTGAGGGGAGGTGTCAAAAT